>CAYWBF010000160.1:0-6470 GCA_964456085.1 uncultured Eubacteriales bacterium | reverse complement strand
TCACCACATAGAAATTCATACCTTATTTTCATATCCGCACCCCCTTTCCAGAAAATTTCTGAGAAAGGGGGTATTTATGGATATTTACCTATGTAACACTGCCAATTTAAAAATTTCTTTAATAAGTAATGATAAATAAGTAAACTTTGAAGCATAAAAATTTAAGTTTAGTTATGTATGTTTTAGTCACTCAGCTGCCTCTTACATATGTTGGAAAAATTTGTTAATTTTTCAACATGAAAAAAATGACCATTTCCTATATTGAAATGGTCATTTTAAAAGCTTTGCGTATCAATTTCACAATATCTTAAAAATACATAAACTTTCTTAAAAAGACAAAAACAGGGTTGTCTTACTAAGCGTATATTGTGAATAAAAATGAGCCTGCAATCTAATTATAAGATTGACAGGCTCATTTTTTGCCGTGATTTGGTTTCTGCAATTGCTTCGCTGTGAATAGATATACATAAAAATGTTTAACAAGACAGCTCCTTACTATAAAAGCTCATTTTACTTTTTGCACTTAGTTGCTGTAAGGAAATAGAGTTTAAGCTTTATCTATTTTGTTACAACTAATATTTTCATAATCAATAAAATATTTCTGTTGTCTCTATACGGTACCAATACTTTACCTACTACAATACAGTAGAATTTCTAACTATATCGTGAGATGCATTGCTATTTACCCTGTTTTATGCTAAAGTACCGTATACCCAAAATTGAGTAGTAAATAGGTAGGTGTAAAAATGCCCATTAGTTATGACCGCCTCTGGAAATTACTAATAGATAAAAAAATGACCCGTACAGTCTTAAAAGAAACTGCCGGAATCAGTTTTAACGTATTAGCTCGCATGGGTAAGGATGAACCTATCTCAATTGAGAGTTTAGAAAAGGTTTGCCGCACTCTAGGTTGTGAAATAGGAGATATAATGGAATTTAAAGACGTAAAAAAACAATCAAAAGAAACATTTAAAACAATAGAGCTTTTCGCAGGTGCTGGCGGACTTGCTCTTGGTATAGAAAAAGCTGGATTCGAAAGCCTCGGGCTTGTTGAGTTTGACAGAGATGCCGCAGATACGCTTAGATGTAATCGACCTGATTGGCAAGTGATACATGATGACATAGCAAACATATCAAGACTAGATTTAGTAGAATATTTTGGAATTAAGAAAGGAGAGCTTGATTTACTGTCAGGTGGGGCTCCATGTCAAGCATTTTCCTATGCTGGAAAGCGATTAGGACTTGATGATGCAAGGGGAACTTTGTTCTATCATTATGCAATCTTTCTTGAGAAATTACAGCCTAAAATGTTTTTATTTGAAAATGTGCGAGGGCTACTTACGCACGATAATGGACGAACTTATGAAACAATGTTACGCATTTTTGAACAAGAGGGATATTATATCAAAGAAAGTCAAAAACGAATACTAAATGCTTGGGACTATGGAGTAGCTCAAAAACGGGAGAGGCTTATAACAATAGGTATTCGTAATGACTTGGAAGGTAAAATAAAGTTTGAGTTTCCAGCACCTCACAAATATAAGCCAGTTCTAAGAGATATTTTACTTGATTGTCCCAAAAGCGAAGGTGCAGCTTATTCAGAATACAAGCGTAAGATATTTGAGTTAGTACCCCCGGGTGGATACTGGAGGGATATTCCCGAAGATATAGCAAGGGAGTATATGAAAAGCTGTTGGAATATGGAAGGAGGTCGTACAGGTATTTTACGTAGACTAAGTCTTGATGAGCCGTCACTTACCGTGCTAACATCCCCTAGTCAAAAGCAGACTGACAGATGCCACCCATTAGAACCACGCCCTTTTACTGTGCGTGAAAATGCACGTTGCCAAAGTTTTCCGGATGATTGGCAGTTTTGCGGAAGCGTTGGGGCGCAGTATAAACAAGTTGGAAATGCTGTTCCTGTAAACCTTGCATATGAAATAGGAGTTAAAATAAGAGAAGGGTTGGAGTGTTTATGTGGCCATTAGCATTTATATCTGAGGAAGATTTTACAAATCATGTTCGTGCTACCATAGGTAAATATGGAGAAAAACTTGAGTCGTTTGACCTTAAACGCTTTAATAAAAACCTTGTAGACCCAATCAAGTTGATTTTCGATAAAACAGTTTACAGGGCATCATGGAATGAAATTGTCAGCAATGAGATTTTTAGACAGAGAGATAAATCCAACAACAATGATATTGGATACTTTCATCAACGTATTTTCCAATACATAAATAAATGTCGTGTCCCAGAAAATGGGCAGGAAGGTGGTTGGGATGTAATTTTTGAAGATTCCAACGGCATCACTTTACCTGATGGAAGTGTAGTACATAAAGTGTTTGTTGAAATGAAAAACAAGCACAACACAATGAATTCTGCTTCAGCAGGAAAAACTTTTATCAAAATGCAGGCTCAGCTTCTTAGTGATGATGACTGCGCCTGTTTCTTGGTAGAAGCTATTGCCCAACGCTCTCAAAACATAAAATGGGAAACTTCTGTTGATAGGAAAAAGGTGGGGCATAAGCTTATTCGAAGAGTAAGTATTGATCAATTCTATGCCTTGGTAACTGAACAAGATGATGCATTTAAGCAAATGTGTATGGTGCTACCAGGTGTTATTCAAGGTGTTGTTGATACTCTTGGAAAATCTATTGTGCCAAATGATACTGTATTCGATGAACTTAAAGAAATCGCAGCAAAGAAAAACTTAAAGACCCAGGACTTGGCGATTGCAATGTCGGTTTATATGCTTGGTTTTGGTGGTTACAAAGGATTTGAAAAGTAATTTTAGATGGGAGATGATTGGCGGTACTATTTTAAGCAAAAAGTTAAAACAACTATATACAAAAATCCCTCAGTGTTAAGCTTTATGTTAACATAGGAGGCTTTGCTTTTCGAAGCTTTTTATAAACTCATCCTGTGCTTATGTGACAAATATTCAAGAGTTGCGATACCTTGTAAAAGAGCTACAAACTCACTTCTTCTTGGTCACACCAATCGGTAGCCTGACCAGTGCTGATAATACGCTAAATACGAACTCTTATGCTTTCTGTAAAAACTAGTTAAGAGTTCCCCTATTAAAGGTTAGGGTGGGAAATCACATATATTTAGTTGAAGCAACTCCTTTAACTCAAAAGCAATATCTTGATCAGCAGTTCGCTTAGGGTAGCCTTTAAGGCGTCCACCTGCCATTCGGATTTTTATAGCTGTATTCCTTTGCGCTAATAGATCCTCATTATTGACACTGTCATAACTCGCTCGTGCCGTCTTGATTGACAGACACAGAATTACGAGCAAAGCACATGGCCGCAAGTCTGTAGTCTTGTGTTACGGCAACGTCACTTGTACGAACATGTTCACAAGAACTAAATCCACGCTGTCTGCACCCTTGGAGACGGTAATAGTTTCTGCACCGTCTTTTTCAAAAAAATGAGATGTGTCGCATATGATAATGCACTCTATTCTTTTTAGCTTTGCAACTTTGACGGCAATATCAACTACAGGACAGCCGTCAGCATCAATCAATATTCTCATATTATAAAACCTTTACATAAAAAGTACGGTTTCTGGGGCCGTCAAATTCACAATATTTCAAAAAAGATTAAAATATAATTGGGGAGTAAACATTGTTAATATTTAGAATTAGCTGATAATTGAAATTATTTCGTCTATCGCTCTTGTACATTCTTCAATTTTATCAGCATTAACTTTAACCTCGGTATTATAAATACTATAATAGCCTTGTTTCATACTTGAAAGTAATTTTCCTAAATGGGCACATACAACTCCAGCTGTATTAAAATCTCGTAGAGGTTTTGAAAATTCACTTCTAAATTCTGAAATGGAGCTAATACAAGTAGCTCTATTTGTGAAATAGTAAGGGTTACTAGAAAACATTGAGTATAAGGATTCCGCTGTAGCATCAGTTATTGCACCATAATGCGCAGCTGGAAAGTTGTAAAAGTTCCGACTAATATGGATAATGGAAAGATATTAAAATATCTTTTTCCAATAATATATATATTTAGTTGACTCTAATCCCTTTCCGGTATTATCCATTCCACGAACAATTATGTATAGTCCACCAAGTATGCGTAGCCAATCAGATACTAATAAATTTCCATAACTGAATGTGGGGAAAAATACACTTAATGCAGTATAGCAACCAACGAGAAGTTCTGTCAGCCCATAAAACAAGCGGAATTTTTCTCTAATGAAGTACAATAGAATCCCAGTTATCGGGATTAGTATTAATGTTCCCCAAACATTAATCTTAGATAATACAGAATAAATGATAGCAGTATTTACACCCAGAGTAGTAAGCACTGATGCTACAATGCTAATAATCAAATTAGATAATTCCAATATTCTAATTCTATTCGTCCTTTTTTGTGTAGCGATTGATTTAGGCCTGTCTTTAATTTTGCTTTTCAATTCGACTAAATCTAATGAGTTAACCCCAATATTTTTTAAATACTCTGATAATAACTTATCATGTGTAGCCACAAATACTTGTTCAGATACATGACCGTCTTTGTAGTTTTTTGATAAAGTAGCTATACTAATGTCGACTTCACTTAGTCCTGTAAAATCTGATGGGATTTCTTCTCGCTTTAGGGTATCTGCCTTTTTAATCTGGATATGGGACTTGTTATCTTTAATAATTTTAAGTATAGAATTAACATTAGTATTTTTTTTTGCCTTTGCTTGAATTTCTTGGAGTACAGTGTTTGGAATTATTAACTTTGTATCATATGCTAATATTTGGGGATACATTAATATAATATTAGTATCTAGTAAATAAACGTCCACAATAACGCCTCTTTTTGATTGCTATTTGTAAAAACCTTTAAACCCATTTGAAAAACAAAGGAAATACTGAAGTTCCCGCTGTCTATGTTTAATAAACATAATATGAAACCAAATTCCTTCAATCGTACTTATCATATATACTAAAAGCAGTAATTAAGTTACAATGAAAAGTATGAAATTTCATTTATAAGAACTTGATTCTCCTCATTTGATTGCATAGCAGAAAGTATTTCTGGTGCAAAAGATAACGTACTGTTTATAACATCGAGCTTTATATATGTTAAATACTTATCAATTATAAGATTTGACAGGCTTAAACTAAGTCCATTTTTCACTAAAGTAATTATTCGTTTATCATCAGTACCATATTTTATTTTTAAATAGAGCGACTCTTCGAGAAAGCCGAGGTCATTTAGTACTTCTATATACTTAATAATTACATTATCAAGAAAGTCTTGTTCTTCCTTAATTCTTACAATAGCAAGATTTATTCTTTGACTGATGTTCTTGCTTTTGATGTCTGTCCAAAGTGCTTGATGTCCTCCGAGTGTTAAGTCTCCCCATCTTCCAACAAAAACTAAAACAGTACTTTCATTTGTTGTTAAATTACCCCAATATTTTAGAAATGAACGAATCATTTCTGAGTACGAAGCACCTTTAATTCTCCAGTTCAAAAACATTGTGTAGAATTTTCGTGCAGATTCATTTCGTAAGCGAAGTATGCTTTGATAAGCGAAGTTCTGATTATCTGTCGGTATATAAGAAAAAAACACTTTATCAATTACTGACATAAGAATATCCGCATCATTAATAATATATTTTTTATCCCTAAGAGTATCTACTTTATGTTGCAAAGTACTTTCAACGTCGAAAATAGGTATTTCATTGATATTATTTAGAAAGCATAGTTTGCCTATTTCAGTTGTTGCATACCTAATATGATCATTTGCTTCAATAGCACCATGCTCGTTATTTTCAATAAATTCAAGAGCTGAAGTATATTTTTCTATATTATCCTCCGTTATTTCTGTCGCCTTTAGTAGTACATTTTGAGGGTCATCAGCAATATATCGATCTACTTTTGCAGTACGGGATAAAAAATCTGATATATTTGCGTTTGCAGAATAATACTTACTATTCACATGATATATGTGAGGAGACAATTTATTTAAGTTACTATTATTCTTAAATATATCACTAAATCTACATACTCGACCTATTAAGTTTTTAAAGTTAGATGGAGAAAGTAGTTTACGCCCCTTTTTATTATCAAGTATAAACATTCTTTCCGCTGGCAAATTTACCCCTTCTAATAATGTGGAGTTAGTTATTACATGATTTATTTCCTTGATGTCTGAATACAGTCGTTCAATATAAAGGCGAATTGAATCTGGTACAGAACCGTGATGGTAAATAATTCCTTTTTTTAAATATTGGAGTAAATTGTATTTAGGATGGACATATTCAGCAATATCTTTGCACGCCTTAGCAATTTCAGGTGTATCCACGGTGTCTCTGATAGTAGATAATCTCGTTGCTAAATCTTCAATGTCGATAGGCTTATTCAAATAAATTATGTTTTTCGCACTCTTCATTTTTTCAACAAACAATACATCATCAACTAATAGCTTTGAACTAATCACATAGAAACTCTT
>CAYWBF010000159.1:5427-6471 GCA_964456085.1 uncultured Eubacteriales bacterium | reverse complement strand
TGAAAATTTTTACCAAGTTAAGCGACGTTATTGATATAGACGTTTTGCAGGCTATATTGGATAAGTTTGCTGATGCTGTAGGTATGGCCTTTATTGCGGTGGACTACAAGGGAACCCCTGTTACTGTTGCTAGTGGGTTTACTGATTTTTGCAACAAAGGTAGGACAAACACTGTTTTTGCAGGGCTATGTAACCAATGTGACGCACATGGTGGGCTACATGCTGCAATAACGGGCAAGCCTCATATGTATACCTGTCATTCCGGCTTGACTGACTTCGCAGTACCTTTAATAGTGGACGGAAACTACTTCGGAGCGGTTCTTGGGGGGCAAATAAGGACGGAGCTTACCTCCGGCAGAACGCTGGAGAGGGTTATTGACAGAAAAACGGATTGGCAGGGAGACGAGGAATTTGAACGGCTCTACGAAAAGAATACGGTAACAACTCTTGAAAGAGTGGAGTCCGTTGTTATGCTCCTTTACAGCGTTATACAATTTGTGTTGGAGAAGGCCTATCGAAACCTTGAGGTTGAAGAGATTAACAAAAAGAAGCAGGAGCTTATTAAGGACAAGACTATGCTGCTGGATTTGGAAAAATCTATTGAAAAGAAGGCTCGCAGCGCAACTCTTAATCACATTAAGCCTGACTTTATTTTTTCCGGATTGAGCGTTATTTCCAGGCTGGCTTATTTAGAGCGGTCAAGCAAGACTGAAGCCGCAGTACATAGCCTATCCGGTATGCTTAGGTATGCCTTTGAGAAGAACAGCGCCCAGATTAACACCCTCGGTGAGGAACTGGACTACACAAGCAAATACCTCCACTTGCAAAAAATGCGACTAGAGGACAGATTAAACTACGAAATATCGGTTCCTGAGGAGTATCATAACGTAGCTTGTCTTTTTATGGTTATTCAGCCTGTTGTTGAAAATTCTATTAAATATGCAATTGAGCCAAAAAAGGAAGGCGGCACCATAACCATAACCTGTAAGCAGAAGTACAACGATTTGCACATTTTCATTAAGGATACAGGTAACGGAATATCAA
>CAYWBF010000159.1:0-5417 GCA_964456085.1 uncultured Eubacteriales bacterium | reverse complement strand
TGGAAAATATACTTAACGACGGTATTCCGGCAGGTGACGAGGAGTTTCGCTATGACCTGTATTCTATAAATAGGCGGTTGATTAGGTTTTTTGGTAAGAGATATACGCTTGAGATAGAAAGCCAGGTAGAAGGACAGACAGGTAAGCCCGGCACTACGGTTAGGTTAAAGCTGCCTATTAAAAGTGATGTTATACATTAACGACCTATATAGATATTAACAATGACAGTTTGAAAATTCGCTAAATAACGAAATTTGGTTGCCATGATGATTGGAGGTACCCTATGTGCAGAATACTTATTGTTGAAAATGAAAAGATTGAACGAAATGTTACGAGGGAAATTTTATTTTTAAGCTTTGATTGCATAGATGATGTGTTTGAGGCTTGCAATAATGATGATGCACTTGAAATACTTAAGGATGAAGAAATTGATATTATTATTTTGAACCTACCAAATTCCTTTGTCTCCGTAAAACACCTGGTAACTCAAGTTAAGCAGAAAAACTCGACTACTGCAATTATTTTGACTTCGGTGAAAAGTGAGCGAGAGGTTTCTCATGCTATGGTTAAGCTAAAAGCCGAGGGGTACTTACTTAAGCCTTACAGCTCCATCGCCCTTGCCTCCGCAATTGCACCTTACATAAAAAAGACTGAACCGCAAAAGGAAAGCCCGCAGCTCGACGGAAAAAGCTATATTGATAAGTTTCGGGAGTGTATGCAGCAAAATTTGTATAAAAAGTCCCTGGAAATATCAAAAGAATACATTGATTTTGTTTATAAGGACAGCGACAATATAAATAAAATCAGCATAAAGGTTTTGGAGTTTATAAAAGAAATTGCATACATCTCCGGTGACTACAACCAAAATACAATGAACAGTCTTATTGTAAAAACAGAGAAGCTTAAAGGGGAGTCTGATAAGTTCAGCAGAAAATATTATTCCTATAGCCTAATCGGCGAAACTATAGATACAGTTTTTGAGGAAATAGACAAGAGCCGTATTTATTCTGATGATATTAAGAAAATTCTTAACTACATAGACAGGAATATTAAAAAGGGCGTAACCTTAGAGGAGGTTGCGGATAATTTTAATATGAGCTACTGCTATTTCAGCAAGTTCTTCAAAAAGGCGGTGAAGGTGAATTTTATTACCTACATAACCGACAGGCGCATAGAGTATGCCAAGGAGATGCTGCTTAATACGGATATGCCTATTATAAATATCGCTTACGATTTATCCTTTAACGAAACAAATTATTTTAGTAAGGCTTTCAAAAAGAAGGTTGGAGTTACCCCCACTGAGTACAGGGAAAAATATGCTGTTTTGGAAAGAACAAAGGCTGTATGACGGAGGTTTTAATTAATGAAGGAATTCAGTATAAGCACCCATGTTTTTTATGGCGAGGGGGCTTTGGATAGGCTTTCTCGGGTAAAGGACAAGAGGGTTTTGATTGTATGCGACAAGTTTATGGAGGAATCTGGTGTCACCGACCTTATTGCGTCAAAGCTGACTAACTGTGAGGTTAGTGTGTTCAGCGGCGTTGTGCCTGACCCTTCTGTGGAGGTTGTGTCTGCCGGACTTAAGGCTCTTGTGGAGTGTGGGGCACAGGTTGTTGTTGCCGTAGGCGGCGGTTCGTCCATAGATGCTGCAAAGGCAATTAGGGAAACCTCCAAGCATATTCCCGAGGCTCATGTAAATGTTACAGAATGCTTTGCTATCCCAACTACCAGCGGTACAGGCTCGGAGGTTACAAAATTTTCTGTTATTTCCGATACTAAAAACGGGTTGAAGTATCCGTTGGTTAGCCGCTCCTTGCTGCCTCCTGTAGCTATTTTGGATCCGGAGCTGGTGCTTACCGTACCTCCCACAGTTACGGCAGATACAGGGTTTGATGTTTTGACCCATGCTTTGGAGGCTTACGTTGCAAAGGATGCTTCGGATTTTACCGATGCTATGGCTGAAAAGGCTATTACCTTGACCTTTAGGTTTCTTCCCCAGGCTTATGCAAACGGGGGCAATAGGCTTGCCAGAGAAAAAATGCACAGCGCATCTTGTCTTGCCGGAATGGCTTTTAATTCAGCCGGACTTGGGATAAATCATAGTATCGCTCATGCTATAGGTGCAAAGCTGCATATTTCTCATGGTAGAAGCAATGCGTTGCTGCTACCTCATGTGGTTGAATATAACGCTAACCTTAGCGGTGGAAGTGTGGGTATAAAGGAGACTTCACTTGCTGCAAAAAAATATCAGCGTGTTGCTAGGCTTTTGAGGTTGCCTGCTGTTAATGTACATATTGCTGTTGGGAATCTTATTCAGGAAATTATTAAGTTTCAAAGGGCTATGAAAATTCCTCCTACACTAAAGGCTATGGGGGCTGACCTTGGGGTTTTTGAGTCCATGAGGTCGGAAATGATTGATGCTGCCATGGCAGATACTTGTACGGCTGCTACTCCTCGCCAGCCTTCTCGGGAGGATATTTCTAGGATTTTGGATAAGTTGGTTTTATAGGAATGTAAGGGATAAAAAAAACACCTGCCAAGAATTTTATTGATTCTTGGCAGGTGTTTTTTTGTGAAAATGAGGGATGTGCTAATAAATAAAATCACTTGGAGTTTTGCTGTCAAGGGTATCTGTTGCCCAGCCAGTTATCCATTTTTTATCTGCATTATAGGTGACACCGTCGATAATCAAGTAGACGTTTCCTACATTCGTAAAGGTGTGCCTTGTTTCATCTGTTGTAGTTATATAGTAGGTGAAGGCTGTGCCGTAAATAGCCTCGGGTTTTTTGTTAATTACCCCTTTTGCAGAATTAATTAGCTTAACAATCCTGTCAAAATCATCTGGTTCGTATTTTTTGTATCGTTTGTCCTCAAGGCTTGCCATAGTAACAGCTTCAATAGATTTTATGTCGTTAACCTTAAGGGATTTCACCCACTTCATATTTATGTCCTTATTATTGTTCACACAAGCTGAAAGTGTAGAGGGGAGAAGAATAATAAGCATAGTCATAAAAAGAAGGTTTTTAACCAAGATAATCATCTCCTTTTTGAGATTAGACGTTTTAACTGGTAATTTGTTCCTTAGGAAAGGTAGTTCTTATTTCCAAAGAAGGCCGTGGCGTGCTATAATATGGAAAAATATAAGGGTTTAACTATAAAAAATATGGGAGGAATGAATAATGAAATATTATGTTATTAATGCATTTACAAAAAAAACGTTTGGAGGTAATCCTGCCGGAGTATGCCTGCTCGAAGAAAATCTCCCCGACGCTACCCTCCAAAGCATAGCTGCTCAAAATAATCTTTCTGAAACAGCCTTTCTGCTAAAACAAGACGGGTACTACGATTTACGGTGGTTTACACCTGAAATAGAGGTTGACTTATGCGGTCATGCTACCTTGGCAAGCGCCTATGTTTTATTTAACTATGTTACGCCGCAAGAAAAGGAGATAAGCTTCAAATCCCTTAGCGGAACATTAAAGGTTACAAAGGAAAATGATTTATTATTCTTGGACTTTCCGGCTAGGAAGGTATCGCCATGCCCAGGCTACAGCACCTTTGAAAAGGCACTGGGGGTAAATTGCCTAGAAACCTATAAAGCCTCCGACTTTTTAGTTTTAGTAAAGGATGAGGAGGAATTATTGAATATTTCTCCGGACTTTGACCTTTTAAGGGAAATAAAGGCAGAGGCAGGACTTGAAAGTGATGATTTCGGAATAATTGTTACTGCTAAGGGTAAGGACTGTGACTTTGTGTCTCGATTTTTTGCTCCTAACGCTGGGATTAATGAGGACCCTGTTACCGGCAGAGCACATTGCTCATTAACCCCGTTTTGGAGCCAACTCCTTGGGAAAAACCAAATGACTGCCAAGCAGTTGTCAAAGCGTGAGGGAAGTCTATTCTGCGAGAACCTTGGCGAACGAGTAAAAATCGGAGGCAGTGCCATTTGTTATTCCGTAGGAGAAATCTTGATAAACTAAATTAACCACTTCACCATTAACTAATTTGCTGAAAGTGTGATTATAATTGAAAATTGTAATAGAAGACATATCCCCGGAGGACGAGGAGCAAATTATTGTAAGATGCCACCAAATAACTCCGGAACTACTTCGAGCTATTTCCATGCTTAAGTCTGCCGAGGCATTAATCGGCTATGACAAGAGCCAGATTTACCGTGTTATGCCCTCAAATATTTTATATTTTGAATCAGTAGACAACAAAACTTTTTTCTATACAAAGGACAGGGTATACGAATCAAAGCAAAAACTGTATGAGCTGGAGGAAATCTTGGCAAACGGGGACTTTTTGCGTGTTTCAAAAGCGGTTATTTTAAACCTAAGCAAAATTAAGTCACTGGCACCGGCGTTAAGCGGAAGGTTTGAAGCAAAGCTTGAAAACGGGGAAAAGGTCATAATCTCTAGGCAGTATGTAAGCGAGCTTAAAAAGAAACTAAATATTTAGGAAGTGTTTTTATGGGTCTTGAATCCATTTTAAAATCTATTGTTCGGTCATTTTTTATAATCGTGTCGGGAATATTGATGGCAAGCTACATCATGTGTGCTCTCTTTGCTCCTGATACGGTTTTTCCAATTAGCTTTTTTCCAAAGATTTTTATATGCGCCGTTGTTACGGATCTGCCTTTTTTTATTTTCTACTCAAAAAGAGAATTAAGCAGGGGAGAAATGTTGGTACGGAATGTTATTCATTTTGCGCTGTTGCTTTCTATATTGTTATTCTTAGCTAAGCGTTGGGAATGGGTGGATTTTAGTAGTGCTATGCAGGTAGTTGCTTATATGATTAACTTTATTAGCATTTATGCAGCTGTTTATTCCGTTTCATATTATCTTGACAGGAAGCTGGCGGATAAGTTAAACGAAGGTTTGAAAAAGCGGTATCATTAATTCTTGAAAAAAACAGTAAGTGACGTTTACAGCTTACTGTTATTTTTTTGCCGCTCACCCACTCAAATTTACACCATACCGCCTAGCTTATTGCATAAAAATCTGTATGTGCTAAAGTAATCCCATAAAAATTTCAGCACAGCGGAAAGGAAAAATAAAATGAGCGAAAGCAATAAAATAATCCAAGTAAGTAATCTTCACAAAAGCTATGGAAGTCACAAAGCAGTTAAGGGCATAAGCCTCTATGTGGAGGAGGGAAAGCTTTTTTCCTTTCTTGGCCCAAACGGCGCAGGAAAATCTACCACAATAGACACCCTTTGCACCTTAATGGATTTTAATGAAGGAGAAATAAAAATCCACGGATACGACCTAAAAACAGAAGCAGACAAAATAAGACGAAAAATAGGTGTTGTTTTTCAAGACAGCGTACTTGATTCTAATTTAACTGTTGAGGAAAATTTAAGGCTAAGGGCAGAGCTTTATTTTAAAAATAAATCCGAAATAAAAAAAGCAGTC
>CAYWBF010000158.1:0-6482 GCA_964456085.1 uncultured Eubacteriales bacterium | reverse complement strand
TTCTGTACTAATGAGCTAAGGCAGCAATCTAAATAATCGTACACGTTATACACAGTGACTATTATAGATATGGCAACTTCATTAATTTCGTCAATATTCTTCATATACATCAAACCCCTTCAGCTATGAGAATAACTTGAGTACATCTTCTAATATTTTATTATTGTCATACTCATAATTCCTTGCGTTGTCCTTAAGCCTTTCCAAAACAGTTAAATCATTAAAAACAGTTTCTAAAGCTTCAAGCATACTTTGCTCATCATTATTAACAAGTATACCGTTTACTCCATCAGTAATTTGGTCTTTTATACCGCCCACTTTGTTTGCAATAACCGGAACTCCCAATACTAACGCTTCTTCGATTGCGACAGGAGTACCCTCCGAATTAGAAAACAACACAAAAATGTCACATTGCTTAATTAATGAGAAGGGTTCTTCAATATGCCCAGTTGGTTCTACAAACGAATGAAGCTTATTTTTTTCTATAAGCTTCATTATAGTAGCTCTCTCATCACCCTCACCCACAATATACCATTTAAACAAATATGATTTTTTAGCAAGTTGATTTATTATTCTTATTATTCTGGGAAAGTTCTTTTGTGGTGCTAGTCTTGCAACCGTTATTATATTAATCCTATCTTGTTGTACAATAATTTTTGAAGGTTCCTCTGCTTTTTTTTTAATTTTTGAAGCATCTATGAAGTTATTAATTGCTACAACTTTATTTTTTAAAAACGGCATTTCTTTTATAAAAGATAATCTTAAATTTTCCGAAAGGCACACAATATTGTCATACTTTAAAAATGTTTTTTTATCGTACAAGATGCTTCTTAGAGTACTTTTAAAGGTTTGTTTTAAAAATACATAATCAAAATGAATCCACATAATTTTTTTAGGATTATTAAGCGAAGCTATAAATTCTTTTACATATGAGTAGTGCACTTCGAGGCATACTACATCAAACGAATTAAAATGCTTAAAGTATCTCTTTGTTAGAATATTATCAAGCGGAATACGCCCTAACCCAACCATATAACACATGGTATTGGCGACTTTAAACAATTTATCCTCAACTTTGATGTTTTTCAATTTAATAGTATCGGTTAAACTAAAAGCTAAAACTTCAAATGAAGGCTCGTATAAGAATGAAACATCTTTAAATTTAGTTAAGACTAAATTGGTAGGCTTGCAAATTGTAAATATACTAATATCAAAGTATTCTTGAAGCATATTTACCTTTACTAACAGAGCGGATTCCACTCCACCTCCAAGATTGTCCACGATAAACAAAAGCTTTTTCTTCATTTTAAAACCTCCTAGGGCGTGGCTGAAAACTGATATTTTACACTAGATATAGTCTAACACGGTTCAAGTTGGGCTATATCTAGTAGTAAAATACAGTTTTCAAACATCGCCCACCATATTTCTCATATCTATTTTGGAGTTATTTTTGTATCTCTCATACTGTCATTACACCCTATCCCCATACCTAAAAATCCAAAAAATATAGGCATCACCGATAGGTTGCTATCGTTAACCAATGCTGATACCAAAAACCCACAAATACCCAGAAACAATCCCGTACCTACAAACATCATATAGCTGTCTTTATTTACAAGCCTGCTGTATATTTTTATAGAGTCAAAAATATACACAAATAAAATCATAAGAAACGCAACAAGGGAAATTAAACCGGAATTCATCGCAACTACCAAATACAAGCAGTGCGGTTTTTCATAAATCACATTAAAATCTAAGGCAATATTATATTTTCCCACATAATCGTTTTGGGGGAAATAAAGCGCAAAGGTGTTGGCTCCATGCCCAAGAAATATGGTATCCTTTAATAAAGGAAAGGTTCTCGACCAAACATAACCTCTGTCAGTACCAAACTTTTGCGAATTTTTAAACCCAAGGGATGGCGTCTTTGTTAAAGATATAAGGTGCCCATATATATTTATATAATAGAACTTATCCAGAAATATAAAATTCCAAGTATATCCAGGTGTGTTTAAAGCTATTACATTTGAATAGTTAAGTGTTTTTAAGCCTATGTATGGGGCAAACCTTTTATCAAGAAAATGATACACTACTTCATTATTAATTAATTGGGGAACAGGATTTAACGCTAATTCATCCCCGCTGCTGTCGTAGCAGGCAAACCTACCGTCATAATATTTAACAGAAAGGCTATTACCGTAAATACTTACATTAATTCTATCTTCTAATGTTTCTATATAGTCAAGCTTTATTCTGGAATTAGACAAGCTTTCTGTATCATTAGGCTGTTCCTCTAGGTTTGCTGTATCGTATATATAATTTGAGGATACGTTTTTAATAGAGCTAAGCTCTGAAAGAATGTTTGGTAACGCTAAAAAAGTGATGCAGCAGGTTATTAAAATTAATAATGTTATGGATTTCCACCAAAAAACCAATTTTTTATTAAGCAAGGCAAGGGCAGCTAAAATGGCGGCAAATATGCCCAGAAAGCCTCCGGAGGAATGTGAGCCGTATATGTTTGCTACAAGCAGCGCAAAAATTATCCCCAGCACAGTCTTTATAAAAACCTTTTCTTCATAAAAAAATAAAATTCCCACAAAAGGAATTAGCATGGCCAGATAAAAGGAAACGTAATTGATATTATATAGTGTTTGGCTGGCAGTACCTCCTATTGTTGCTAAGCTTATTGACAGCTTGCTTTGCAAGCTTGCAGGCACAACAAGTTTTTTTATGATGTTGGATGTGAGGAAATTTATTCCAAGGGATTGAAATAAGCCTAAAATATTTATAAATGTTATAAAAGCAATCACCCAAAACACTACGATTTTTACAGCCTTCTCAGAATTTATGTAGTTTATGGTGTAAAATAACATAAATATATAGCAAAGCCACGCAATAGTGCCCTCATATAAATCTCGCCAACCCCAAAGGGCATAATCCTTATAGTCCGAAAAAATATAGGATAGTATAATTAAAGCAGCAAAAATAGCCATGGGTATGTAATACTGCGGTAGTTTTTTTATCCTTATACGGTTTGTACAAAAATCATATAGCAAATTTATTGCTGCAAGTACGGTAGAAACAATTATCCCCGAAAGCTTCGCAAAGTTATATACCTCCATAGTGCTGCTTCTTACATTAAGCCAGAAATACTTACCTTCATAATCGTTAAAAATATGAACCCTCATAAGGACTATAACCACCGCAGTGAAAATAATAATAGGCAGCAGTTGAAAATAATACAGAAATGTATTTTTTTTATTGTTTACCATGATTTATCATTCCTTTATACTATCGCTACGTATTCATATATTAACGTGAGTTCGACGAAGTAGAATAAGCCGCTTTAGCGGCTTAAATTGCGAAGAAATTTTCACGTTTTGTTCGACTAAATTGCGGTTTTTGCAATTTAGTCGAACTCACATTATATTAATTATTTTCTGCATTAATCAAGTATTTCCTTCAAATAAAATCTGATATAAATGAATCAATTGAACCAGTATTTAGAGGTTGAACAGGCACTGGTACACTTGCGCTACTAATCCTATGTAGCATCCATAAAAATAACTGCTTCAATTACAAATCCTTTTTCTTACAATCGTTTAATTTTATACCCACCTTAGAAGGAAGCTTCTTATAGCCGGCACAGTCTTTGGAATATACCGATATACTCCAAAGCTGTATAGGAAACTGAGATATTTGACCTGGGATAAAATTTATTTAGGGCTAGCTCTTTTGGAATATTTTCATTCTTTGTAGTTTTTATAAACCATAATTGAATATTAATTCTTAGCTGGGTATCGTTGAGATACAGATATAAAAGTACATCGTCAAGGCTTTAAGCCTTTTTCGGTGTGCTTTTTTTATTGTATTCTGCAAGTAAATGCTTTGAATTTATCCAAACTAACCCTTTTATCATATTCTTTTACTATTAACCCTCTAGCTCTAACAGAAGCACCCTGCAAATCTTCCTTATCAAATATATGGCTAAGCCTATTTGCAATAGTATGAGGGGAACAGTCCTCTAAAATCCAGCCGGTTTCATGCTCCCAAACAACCTCCGGTACACCTCCAACCCCCGAGGAAAGAGCTGGTGTTCCACATGCCATGCTTTCCAGCAGGCTGTTTGGCAAACCTTCATAATTTGTAGGGTTAAGCAGTAATTTCCACCTATTATATAGCTGGGGCATTTTAGAATTATCTACCCAGCCTAGCAAAGTAATATTTTCATTTTCCCCTAATTCATGAATAAGCTTTTGGCATTTGCTAAATAATTGGCCACTTCCTGCTATATGAAGCTTAAAATCTTTAAAGCTACTGCGAAATATGGAAAAAGCTTTAATAGCCTCAAGGACACGCTTGCTTGGAACCAATCTGCAACACATACCGATTATATTTTCTCTGCTTTCATATGGTATTATTGGCTTAAATACTTCTGTGTCTACATAAAGGTGAACCTTATATAATTTATGCTTGCTAAGATCAATGCCCCATTGGTCAGCTACAGACAAGGCTTCAACACATAAATACTCTGCCTTAAGTCCCATATACTTCATTATTGCTGCCTTTAGGCTGTTAAAAAGCGTTGCTCTATCCTCTTTATATTTGCTGTTTCCATATAGAAAGCAAACAGTTTTATACTGTTTATACTTGCAATACAAAAATGGCACAAGCATAGGCCCTGACAGCCAAAACATAAAAATGGTCTGCTGCCTATCATAATTTTTAATTAACCTTAAAATTTTAAGCTGAATAAAAATATAATTACACAGCTTTTTTAAAGAACCCGCAAATTCAAAAGGTGTTCCTATGTTAATCAGCTGAATATTTTCAAATGAAGAAGCTGCTTCCAATGGAAATCCTGATGTAATAAAGCTAACGCTTTCAAAGGTATTTGAGGCAAGGTAAAGCATTTTTGTATTTACAACAGCAGGCGAAGCGTTGTCCTTGGGCACAAAGCTAGAAATTATTACTGCCCTTTTCATTTGCTTAGCTCCTGTTCTCTCACTTCTGATATGAAAAGCTTTTCAAACATAAAGCATGCAGTGTATATGATAATGGAAATATCGTTTGCTATGGAATAGTTTTCTATGTACAGCAAATCCCACTCTAATTTTTGACTGGGTGAGGAGTCATAGCTTCCCTTCGTTTGTGCTATGCCAGTTATACCAGCTTTGACTCCAAGCCTGTAATTAAATTCCGGCAGCTTCTCAATATACTTATTTACAAGATACTCTCGCTCCGGTCTGGGGCCAATTATACTCATATCCCCTTTAAGCACATTAAAAAACTGAGGAAGCTCATCTAAGTTTGTTCGCCTTAAAAAACGACCTGTGGCTGTTATTCTTTCGTCACCATGAAAGGATAGCTGAGGGCCGTTTTTTTCTGCGTCTTGAAGCATTGTTCTGAACTTATATATATAGAATTTCTTCCCCTTATAGGTTAAACGCTCCTGCTTTATAATAATAGGAAAGCCCTCACTTATAATAATTACTATACTTATAGCTGACATAAGCAAAAGTATTAAGGGCAATAGAATGATTGTTCCTACTATATCCAATATCCGTTTTTCTAGCATTTGTTTAGAGCTGAGTTTAAAAGGGTAATACATCGTAAAGCCTCCATTATGTACATTGCGCCAATGTTATTAGCATTTTTCTACATTATAACATAAATAAATCAAGAAAAATAATCACAAAATACAAATAAGCTGCCCAAATTAGTTATTGAATATTTCAAAAAAATATGTATAATAGAAGATTAATATTTCTGCTAGGTTTGGCTAAAAAAATTGTCCGGAAATTTTACTATGTAGAATTTCAAGACATTTTTTTTGTGCACTTTTTGTGATCATTTGTGCACTTGTGGCGTACGCACGGCAGTTTTGACAGATATAGAAAAACTTTCTCTATGACATAATTACTTCATCATACTCATGTAAATGTATTTTATAAGGAAGGTGCCAAATGCATAAACCATTAAACATATTAATTTGTGATGATGTTTATGAAGAGGCTGCCACTATTGAGATGTTTGTCAAGCAAAGCAGTATTCCTACTCTATGCAATATTTTTGTTAGCAGCGAGGAATTGCTCTCTTCTTTTTGCCCTGGTATGTATGACATTGTGTTTATGGACATCTTCATGAGTGATAGTGCACTGGGTATTGAGACGGCAAGGCTTATACGTAAAGCTGACGAAAATGTCATGCTAGTATTTACTACTGCAAGCCCTGACTATGCCTTGGAAAGCTATCGCTTGGGCGTCCTAAAATATCTTGAGAAGCCTATAACCCAAAGAGCAGTAAACGAAACACTGGAGCTTGCACTTCTTATACGGAAAAACAAGGAAACCATTACACTGCTGGTGGATGGCAGTAAGGAAAAAATACCCCTCGACGACGTGCTGTACTTCGAGCAAAAAGACCATGCCGTAAGCATAATCACCACCTATGGCCCAATTAGAACAAGAAGAAGGGTAAAG
>CAYWBF010000157.1:0-6495 GCA_964456085.1 uncultured Eubacteriales bacterium | reverse complement strand
AAAAGCTGGCTGATAAAATTGCCACATTTGCCGGAAGCTGGACATTTATACTCACCTTTATATCAGCACTTGTTTTATGGATGGGTATAAACGTGTTTTTTTTAAGCAATAAAGGCTTTGACCCATACCCATTTATATTGCTTAATTTGGTGCTCTCTTGTATTGCCGCCGTGCAAGCACCACTTATTATGATGAGTCAAAACAGGCAGGAAGCTAAGGATAGGGTAAGAAACGAGAACGACTACAAGGTAAATTTGAAAACAGAAATCATAATGGGTGACTTACATGGCAAGCTTGACAAGCTGCTGCAAAACCAAGAGGAAATACTAAAGAAGCTTAATAAGCAAAAATAAAGCGCAAGCCGAATAGGCAAGCGCTTTTTTTTGTAGTTTTGATATAGTGGGTTCTTTTAAAAAATCTCCCCGTATAAAATAGGCAGCTTCACACAAGAAGGATACTCACTGCCCGTATAGATTTTTTGCAGAGCAACCACAGGTGCAGGATCGTCATAAGGGCTTATTCCCGTATTTGAGTTGGGGAAAAACTGCATACATTCACTGGAGCGTATATCTACCCTTATCTTGTGCCCCTTTTTGAACACAAAGCCAGCAAAATGCATGTTTATGTTAAATTCCTCAACCTCACCGGGGGTAAGCAGGCAGGGCTTATCAATGCCCTTTCTGAACTCTGCTCGTATGATATTGTCAGAGACATATCTCGTTACACCTTTTTCGTCCACATCAGTAAGGCGAACAAAGAAGTCGGTGTCCACAGCAGATGAGGAAGCAAAAAACTTTGCACTAACGTTTCCGGCTACGGCAACGTCCTCTTTTAATGTCTCGGTAGAGAATACTAAAATATCTTGGCGCATTAAATCCTCATTGCATATATAGGGATCAACATGCTCACCGTGACCATGTATAGGGTTTTCCGGGTCGTAAAGGTAGCTGTTTACCACAGTTTCGGCTTTAGGCTCCTTAAAGAGCACTCCGTCGCCGTACATTGAGTTTGCTTTACCCTCCCCTCCGAAATATAGAGAAGTCAAAACGCTCTCCTTTGGAGGCCAGTCCTCTGACTCCATCCATTTGTTTTCCCCTACAAGGTAGTAGGTGGCTCTTGGCATGTTGTCGATGCCATTTTCAATGCCCTTTAAATACTTGTCAAACCAGCGTATTATGCGTGTGTCATAGTCATAATCAATGGCGTTGTTCCCAAATTCCAAATCAAGGCAGTCACGGAAGCCGTTTAGCTGATGTGGCCAAGGGCCTAAAATAATTTTTCTGCCGGGGGTATCGTTCTCTGTTAAAAAGCTCCAGGTTTCCTGTACTCCAAGGGCATCACCGTCATACCAGCCGCTTAAAATAAGCATAGGCACCTTAATATTTTTGCTATGAGCCTTGTTGTCGCAGTGCTTCCAAAAATCGTCGTAGTGGTAGTGCTCTGCCCAAATATCCCAAGGGCCGGAGCTTTTGCCAATTATTTTTTGAGGAATCTCACGTATAGGACGGGTTTTTACAACCTCCTCAGGATTAACGGTAATCCCTCCGAAAACCTCAAAGTTTACTCTGTTTGAAACAGACTGTCCCAGCGTCCAGCACAGCAAAGGCCAAGAGCATAACGCTCCCCCACGTCTTGCGGTGTCTGTAAAGGGCGAGCCTACGTTAACCTCGCTTATGGCTGTTTTTAAGTGGGGATTTCCGCTTGTTGCGGCGGCGGTAGTGGTGTAGCCCAAGTAGCTTGCTCCCCACATGCCGATATTTCCGTCTGACCAAGGCTGGGCGGCAATCCAATTAAACAAATCGTCAGCGTCCTCACGCTCATAGTAAAAAGGAACAAGCTCTCCATCAGAGTCAGAACGTCCCCTTACGTCTTGAATAACAAAGGCATAACCCCTGTTAACCCAATGAGTACAGCGGTGCATATCACGACTTTTACCGTAGCAGGTACGCACGACTATAGTGGGGAATTTCGCCCCAGCTTCAAGAGTGTTGGGCAAAAACACCTCTGTAGCAAGCTTGGTGCCGTCCTTTGTTTCTACGAAGCAGTTGCCCAAAGCCTTAATCCCGTATTCAACCTTAGACAAGGCAGGCTCCTCGTATTTCTTAAGTGGGGTAAGTCCCTCATAACCCTCCAGCACCAAAATCTCACTGGAAATCCTCCCAGGCATTACAAAGGCTACAATCTGCCCCTTTACAGTAACTACGTCAATAATAGGAGGTGCTTTGCGCTGCGCCCATAGGGTAGATGTTAATATCTCCCCATTTATCTCCTGCTCAAAGGTTAAGTGGGAGCGGTATTCTTTCTTATTTTCAAGAATAACCTTCTCTCCCTCCCAGCTACCATTAACGTACGCACCAAGGTTTTTATAAAGCCCCTCAATATCAAAAAGGGTTTCCTTCATATGCTTCTCATATTTTATACGCTTAAGCTGTACCCTCGTAGCTGGGTCGACATTCCAAATTTCGATTTCCTTAGCGTTAAAGGAAAATTTTCCCTCATACACGCCGCATCGATATAAATTAAACAGCTTGCCAAATAAATAATTATCCATAGATTATTTTCCTTTATCGAAAATTAACGCACCGTACAAAATGCCCGTTACCCAAGTCTTCCACAGGAGGATTGCCCTTTCTGCATTGCTCGGTAACACAGTTACATCTGTCGGCAAAGCGACATTCTTCCTTAGGATTTATAGGCGAGGTGATTTCCCCACGCAAAATAATCCTATCCTCGGTCTTATGCAAAACAGGCTTTGGTATAGCTGACAAAAGCGCCTTTGTATAAGGGTGCTGTGGATTTTTAAACAGCTCTTTAACAGGAGCCTTCTCCACCATCTGTCCAAGGTACATTACCATAATTTCATTGGAAAAATGCTTTACCACAGACAGGTCGTGGGTGATAAACATGTAGGTGTACCCAAATTGCTGCTGGAGCCGCTTAAGGAGGTTAAGTATTTGGGCTTGAATAGATACGTCCAAAGCGGAAACAGGCTCGTCACATACGATAAACTCCGGGTTGAGCGCCAGCGCCCTTGCAATGCCTATACGCTGACGGCGGCCGCCGTCCAGCTCATGAGGGTATGCGTTAACAAGCCGCTCTGCCAGCCCTACTATCTCCATTAGACTGTAAACCTTGTCTTCCAGCTCCTCCTTGGTTTTACACCTCTTATGAATAATCAGCGGCTCCGCAATTGTATTGTAAACGGTTTTCCTAGGGTTGAGGGAGGAAAAGGGGTCTTGAAAAATCATTTGAATGTTTTGCCTAAAGTCCTTTAGGTCATTGCCGGCTAGGCCAAGGACGTTATCTCCGTTAAAAAGAATCTCACCGGCGGTAGCGTCCAAAAGCCGTGTCATTAGCCGCCCAAGGGTACTTTTGCCACAGCCAGACTCTCCAACAACCCCAATGGTTTTGCCCTTGTCAATGGTAAAGCTTACCCCGTCTACCGCATGAAGTGTACCGCCGGGGGTATGAAAATATTTTTTTAGCTCCCTAACCTCTATATATTGTCCCATAAAATCACTCTTTCACAGTTAACTACTACCTGACTGGATTTTTGGGGGAGCTGCACACCCCCACACCCCCAAACAACAGAAAAAATTAAAAAAATAACCCCGCGCGACCACAAAAAAAATATGCAGCACAAATTTAAAATTGTCCTGTACATGCTTACATCGTGTGCTAAACTTACAGCCCACGGGCAAATCTGTAGGGTCTGGCATAAGCCCCTCTATTTGATTTAAAAACTCTACGTCCTCATCAATGTTAGGTATTGAGCCGAACAAGCCCACCGTATATGGGTGAAGTGCGTTTTCAAAAACATGCTCCAGCGTACCAGACTCCACAATCTCCCCGGCATACATAATAGCTACCTTATGACATATTTCCGCTACAATGCCTAAGTCGTGGGTAATCATAATCATGGAGGTGCCAAGGGTTGAGCGAAGCTCCTTCATCATTTCAAGCACTTGTGCTTGAATCGTTACGTCAAGGGCAGTAGTAGGCTCATCTGCGATTAAAAGCTTAGGATTGCAAGCAAGGGCAATGGCAATTACCACACGCTGCTTCATACCGCCGGAAAATTGGTGAGGGTACTCATAGGCTCTTTCGGCAGGGATACGCACAAGCTTAAGCATTTCAATGGCACGTTCCTCGGCTTCCTTGGAATCAACCTTCTGGTGATTCGCAATTACCTCGGAAATTTGGTCGATAACAGTCATTACAGGATTAAGGGCAGTCATAGGGTCTTGGAATATCATAGAAAACTCGCTGCCCCTATATTTACGGTAATCCTCCTCCTTTAAGGATAAAAGGTTTGTACCGTTATAAAATATCTGCCCGTTTTCGATTTTTCCAGGCGGCGTGTCAATCAGCCCCATTATTGCAAGAGCCGTTGTAGTTTTGCCTGCCCCCGTTTCTCCCACTAGCCCAAGGGTTTCGCCCTTGTTAAGAGAAAGGTCAAGTCCGTTAACGGCGCAGACAACGCCGTCGTTTGTATAAAATTTTACCTCTAGGTTTTTTATATCCAATAAACGTTCGTCCATAAGCTCCCCCTTAATGTTTCATGCGTGGGTCTAAAGCGTCACGCAAGCCGTCCCCCACAAGGGTTAAGGCGATTATGGTAATAACAATGGCAATCCCCGGGAAGGCGGTAATATGCCATGCATCACGAATATACCCTCTACCGGAGGCAAGCATTGCCCCCCATTCAGGGTTTGGAGCCTGTACCCCAAGGCCGATAAAGCTAAGACTGCTTATGGTCATAATCGCCCCGGCTATGTTCATTATGTATTGAGAAATAATGGGGCTGATAGCGTTTGGCAGAACGTGGAGCACAATAATTCTAAAGTCGGAAGCACCTTGAGCCTTTACCGCCTCAATATACTCCAGACCCTTAATTCTTAAAACCTGTGCCCGAATCATTCTGGCCATACCGGGAATAAAGCCCACGCTTACAGCCACTATAAGGTTAAAAATCGTAGGAGGCATTATACTTACCAATGTAATCATCATAAGCATAGAGGGCACAGCCATAAAAATATCCAGCGCACGCATAATAAAGCTGTCTGTTTTTTTGCCGTAGTACCCAGCCATAGAGCCGAGAAAAATGCCGCATATAGCAGCCGTAACCACGGCGGCAAAGCCGGTAAGTATAGAAATACGTCCACCCCAAATTATACGAGCCAAAATATCCCGCCCCAGCTCATCTGTACCTAACAAATGCCCCTCAATGGGGAATTTTAATCTATTAGCAACATTTATGCCAATAACGTCCTTTTGGTAGTTTATGTAAAGAGGTGCCGATAAGCAGGCCAATAAAATAGCAGACAGCATTACCATGCCAATTATGGCAGTGGTATTTTTTTTGAGGCGAAGCCACGCATCGTCCCATAGGCTGCGTTTTTCAAATTTGCGCTTTTCTGTATTAGGCATTGGCTGTCGCCTCCTTACTTTTTAGCTTTGGGCGCACATATTGGGATTTTATGCGTGGGTCGATAAAGGCATAGGCTAGGTCGGTAGCCAGATTTGCAAAGGCAATAACCACAGCTGCAATAATTACGCTGCCCATAATTGTAGGTATATCCTTTTGGCGAAGGGCGTCCACCATCATTTTTCCAAGGCCGTTTATGCCGAACACCGTTTCAATTATAACAGAGCCGCCGACGCATTGCCCGATTGCCATGCCTATGGAGGTCACCATTGGGATAAGAGCGTTCTTAAGAGCGTGCCGCCTTAAAATTATTCCGTACTTTATGCCTTTTGCTCGAGCAGTTCTTATGAAATCCTGACGAATAACGTCCAGCATAGATGCTCTGGCAAGCCTTGAGTTTGTTGTCCAGCCTGCGGCAGACAAGCAAATAAGAGGCAGTATAGCCGCTTGAATAGTATCAAGTCCGTTGGAGGGCAAAAGCTTATACTTAACAGAAAACAAAATAATAAGCATAAGCCCCAGCCAAAAGCTTGGCATAGCCGCCAAAATAAGGGTAAACACACGCATAAAGTTGTCAAAAAAGGAATTTTGCTTTACAGCCAGCGTAATACCCAACGGAATAGAAACTATAAGAATTAAAAATAACGAGCCGAAGGAAAGTAGCAGCGTATTAGGCAAACGAATACTCATCATATGCATAACCGACTGCTTTGTGCTGTAGGAGGTGCCGAAATCCCCCTGCAAAACCTTACCCATATAAGACAAATATTGATTAATAAATGGCTTATTAAGCCCAAGCTGCTCACGCATAGCATTAAGCTCCTCTTGCTTTGCCCCAACTCCTAAAATCATTTGCGCCGGGTCACCGGGACTTAATGATAAAAGGGCGTAAACCAAAAGGGTTACGCCGATAAGAACTGGAATAATTTGCAAGAGTCTTTTAAATATGTATCTTGTCATACTAATACACCCCGTTTTTGGGTTTTGACTTGCTGACCTAAAGGATTGTTATAAAATTAGTGTCTCACATTTTTAGAATCCCACACGGTTCAAGTGGGTTTCTGAAA
>CAYWBF010000156.1:0-6572 GCA_964456085.1 uncultured Eubacteriales bacterium | reverse complement strand
CAGCTTGTTAGTAGTGGTAATGTCCTCCTTGCTGTCCTTCAAATCCACCGATACCCGTACTGTATTAATTTTATCAACAATAGTTTTAGGGCCGCTGACAGTTGCATAGTTTGGAGTAACAGTAGGTTGCATGGACACATACCCGTCGCTTGCTTCACCCAGGCGGTCAACAGAAACCTCCATATCCTTCGATACATATTTATCCAGAATAACATCAACGATTTTTGGCTCTCTGGAAATTATTTCATATTTCTCTGATTTTAAGTATTTTGGAAGCTCCACATCTACACGAAGGGGCAGTTTTTCCCCAAGCTTCTTTTCGTATGTCACATCAATAGGCTGTAGGTCAATGCTTGCAATAATATTTGTAGCCGCCTTGTTAAGCTCGTTTATATAGGAACGAGGTGCTCTTACCATAACCTGCACATAGGTATTAAGCTCATGACTGTTAAGCAAAATAAAGCTCTTATCCTCAATCTTATCCTTATTAAGAATGGCCAGCTTCACATCGTAGGTTTCGGAGGTCATAGGGTCAGTTATATTCATTCCTATAAACCAAAGCATTATGGCAAGCAAAAGAGAAAAAAGCTTCCAGCCTATATTTTTTGTAATTAAGTTGCTTATCCAGTTCATAGAAATCACCTCTTTGCGCTCTTATGGATTGTTTCAAAATTAGTGTCTCACATTTTCAGAATCCCACACGGTTCAAGTGGGTTTCTGAAAATGTATAGAGGCACTTATTTCTGAACAATCCCTTATTATTCCTTTTTAAGGCCTCTAAAGAAAACAAGCCAACCCTTTTCCTTTTGCTTGTGGGTGTCAGCCACAACCTCTGCAAGTGTTTCGTAAATCTTTTGCTCGGTCAAATCCTTGTAAAGCTTTCCGCCCCGAGCTATAGAAATTTTCCCCGTCTCCTCTGAAACAACCAACACAAAGCAGTCTGAAACCTCGCTTGCGCCAATGGCGGCTCTGTGCCTTGTGCCATAAGCCTTGTCGATTTCGGCTTGGGTAAGTGGCAAAATACAACATGCAGCTGCAATCTTATTGTTTCTTATAATAACCGCTCCGTCATGGAGAGGGGTTTTGTTTTCAAAAATATTTATCAATAGCTGGCTTGTTATGATGCCGTCAATTCTAATGCCAGTCTGCTCCAAATCACCAAGAGCCACTTGGTTTTCCATAACGATTAGCGCACCCGTTCTAACCTTAGCCATAGCCTGCGCCGCAGTAACAATATGCTTTAGGTTTTCCTCAGACAAAATACTGACGGAGCCAACATCGCCTAAAAACGGGATTTGCAGCTTACCCTTGCCAATCTGCTCAAGAGCCTTACGAAGCTCCGGCTGAAACAGAATAATTATGGCAATAATGCCTACATTAAAATTAAAGGCGGAGCTAACAAACCAAGCAATGGTGTACAGCTTAAAAATAAAGGCAAGTACGCTTATTACCAAGAAAATAACAAGTCCCTTTAAAAGTGACCAAGCCCTTGTCTGCTTAATCCACAGAACCACCTTATAAATAAAGTAGGCAACGATTAAAATATCAATAATATCCGTGAATTTTATAACAGGAAGGCTTAAAGCCGATAAGTTTGCCGCATTTAGAAAATTTCTTATATTTCCAAGCATAAAAACACCTTCTTACACGACGGAGTCCAAGGCACTATTCGCTTTGTGACTCCCTATTGTTAGGCAAAATTCTTTTAACAACTCTTTCCCGTTTAGACAAAATAACCTTTGGTATAATTTTAACGTAATAAAAATTCTCGTTGTCTGAAAATGAAACCCGTTCCGCTCGCTGGTAGTCAAGTACCATATCAAAAAAGGTAATTATCTCTGTAGCCAAGGCACAGAATATTGTAAGCAGTATCATGATAAAAATATCTATATCCAAATTAGCAACCATAACGGCGATTATATAACTGACAATATTTAAGACAGCCCCCATTATTATTGAAATCTCTCTGGCGTAGTCAAGGGACAGCCGTGAAACTATATAAACCACTATAATGGTCATGGAAAAAATAAAGGAGGTAAACACCCACTGTTGATTAGAGGTTATGTTATTAAGCAGCGCCACATAAAAATCTGAGAAGGTTTGGGGCATGGCAAAAATGTTAAGGTCTGCTGTAGGTACACTGGTCATAAGATTTTTTATTATAGGTATGAAGC
This sequence comes from uncultured Eubacteriales bacterium, assembly GCA_964456085.1. Lineage (GTDB taxonomy): Bacteria > Bacillota > Clostridia > Lachnospirales > CAYWBF01 > CAYWBF01. The sequence continues at coordinate 4,398 of CAYWBF010000156.1, read as the reverse complement.
TATAAATAAATACCCCAATGGTTACAGGAATCACGCTGGTTAAGCTAAAGTACAGCCCAGCCACTAAGGGCACCAAATATGGCAGCTTTATGTTAAAGGCAAGAATTGTTGCTATAATAAGGAAGCTTTCCTTATTATCTAGCCTTGCGTACAAAAACAGCACCGCCGCCAAAAATCCTGTGACAAAAACCGCAACCTCTATAGTTGCAGAAAGCTGTGCAAATATTGCCGCTATCATAAGAGCGTACCCCACGTTAATAGGCAAAAAGGTAAATAAAATGCTCATTAGCGCAGTAAGAGTAAAGGATGGCGCATTTTTTGTAAGTGTTGCTATTTCCGGCCTTACGAAGCCGATTTTGTTTATTGAGCCGAAAATAATTAAGCCTACAATAAATTTGATAACATATATAAAAACAACCTCATAACGTTTATATAAAGCAATGATTAACTCTCTAATAAGAAGAATCTGCTCCATAATAGGAATCCTCCTCTGTTTCTTTTGCTTTTTGTCTTGCGGCGTCCCTATCCTCAATAGCCTTCATAAGCTTATAGTATCGTGAAAGCCTCCGTGTGGCTCTTGTGTACTCCATATTTGCCGAAACGGTTCCGATTACTGTGTAGGCGACCATTACAACAGCCAAAATAATAAGCGCCTCTATGCCCTCCGCCTTAAAATCAACAGTAAGAAGGTCAATGTTGTTAACAGTAATTTTATGCAAAAATCTCAGCAATATGAAAAAGCTGGCACCAAGACAAGCAAAAAACCTAGTTTTAAAATTTTTTATATAAACGTAATCATGGCGAAAGTATTTATCTACCTCCCTGTCCTTGTTGCCGTTGTTTTTGTCATACACGGCAAGCTGTGACAGGGCGATAATTTTATCTTTGTCTACCAAAATTTCACTTCCCTAAGCCTGATTTGTCATACCTTACCTGTGAATCCCACAAAATCCATTCTTCTAACCCAGCATCATAAACCGCCTTTATTTGCTCGGCTCGTTCTGCTCCGGCGTAAACCAAATGGGGTTTTATCCATGACGCAGTAAAATCCTGCAGCCATGGTCTGACTATGGCTTTTTTTACATCTGTCTCCATTTGCTTTTCATTTGACTTCATCATGGAGCTGTAAATAATCTCGTATGGCTTTGTGTCAGGATATTGTACCCCAAAAGAATTATTTGCATAATGGGAGGGGTAAACCATTGGGCAAATCACGTCAAGCACTTCCGACAAGGCAACGTAATCCTGGCCAACAGTCTCCGAGTCCTGCTTGCTTGTAATTATAGCCCCGTAAACGTCAGCAGAAACATACACCCCGTAAGGCTCCAGATTATCCTTCATGTATTTTGCAAATTCAGTTATAATGTCTGTCCTCGTCTTTCCCTCAGTCTCTCCAAAGTCAGCCTCCAAAAGTCTTTTTGAGGTATCAAAGCGAATGTAGTCAAATTGGATTTCTTTAAAACCCACCTCTGCGGCGGCCTTAGATATATTTAGTATATACTCCCAGCTATCCTTGTTGTATGGATTAAGCCAGGCGAAGCCCTCACCCTTTTGGCCGTCCCGCCAAATACTGCCGTCTTTGTTTTTTATGTATAGCTCTTCCTTGTTTGATGTAAAGTTGTCTTTAAAGCAAACAATTCTGGCTATAGGGTATATCTCGTTGTCTTTTAAAAGGCTAATGAGTGAGTCAATATTGAAAATATAACGCTTTACAGCCTCTTGACCAAAGCCTTCAAGGTCAAAGGTAATAAAGCCTTCCTCGTTCTTTACATCGATTACCATTGCGTTAAGCTCCGTCTCCTTGCACAAGGCGATTAGCTCTGATATATAGCCTTCGCTACCTGCCCTTTGGGCACTAACGTATATGCCCTTAACCTTTGGAGCCGCTTCTCTTTTTACCAAGTCAACAGCCAAGGTGCTCTGTTGCAGGTAGTTTTTTATATCGGAATAAACAAATGCCTCAACAGAGTTATCGTCCTCTTTTTTCTGCTGCTCCGAGACTTCCTTATCATTAGCTTGGCTAAGTACCTCCTTGCTAATTTCAGTCTTATTGTTCATTTCACCTAAGCAACCTGTCAAAAGGATAGCAACACCAATAGCAATACAAATTAATTTCATCTTTTGATTCCTTCAAGAATTTATTCAATAACTTCAGTATAACATAACAACTGTATATGCGGCAAACAAAATTTTTGTCGGGTACAATATTACCCAATTCCTCGAAGAACAGGCGATAAAGATATGTTTCCTAAAAACGCATAGAATGGGCAAAATCAAGGGCTTACTGCGATATTGTTTTACAAACACAAATATGTCTTGATATTGATGGTATAGAGATGTATTATAAAATTAGAGGCGCTGCAAAAGATTATTTGTTACAACAGTGATAAAGTGTCTGTTGCGTCAATAAATTATATTTTGAAAGATAAAGGAGAGATAGCATTATGTTTAACAATGGTACACGAGGGCGTGTGGCAAACCGGGAGGTTTGCGTAAAATAGTCTTACGTATAATCCTCCCATAGGTTAAGCGAACATATCTTAGGAGGAAAAAAATATGAATCATACATTTACAAACAAATTTATTTCTAACGATAAAAACCTAACGTTTGCACAAACCGCAATGATGGGGCCAAATGCTATGCGAGTGGGAGAGGAACTGACTTCACACATTAATATCAACGATAGTATGAGAATACTCGACCTTGGTTGTGGTATGGGTCTTTCCACAATTTTTTTGGCTCAAAAGTATGGAGCGTCCGTATTCGCTGCTGACCTTTGGATTTCGCCAACTGACAACTATGAGCGTTTTAAATCTTTCGGTATTGGTGGTAAAGCGATTCCGATTTCTGTAGATGCGAAAAAAGGGTTACCGTTTGCAAACGAATATTTTGACGTATTGTTCAGCGTAGGTGCGTATCAATATTTTGCTGACAAGTTAGATATGCTCTCATCGCTCATTCCATTTGTGAAAAAAGGTGGCTATATCGCTATATCTCTTAACGGAATAAAATATGAATTTGGGAAAAATGTCCCCGATGAAATGAAGCCGTTTTGGAATGATGATGTGGAAAGGACTATGCACTCTCTTGACTGGTGGAAAGAGCTATGGAACAAGGAAAAAGGCATAGAAATTTTGGATATTAGCGAGATGCCCTGCCACAAACAGACATGGGATGAATGGCTTGATGGCTATCGTTCCGACTTACCGTATGAAGAGATTGTCGCAGAAGCTATAGAGATGATGAAAGCTGAAGATGGTAAATATTTTAATACAATCCAATTGATTGCCAAAGTCATCTAGGTAGTGTTTGAAAACTGATATTTTTACACTAGATATAGTTTAACACGGTTAAAGTTGGGCTAAGCATTTTCCAGAATTGAAGGCAAACTTACTAAAATTACAAAACGAAGCCTTTCGGAACTACCAAATTTAATATTAATAATTAAGGAACGCCTTGAATGTTAAAATTCGGGGCGTTTTTCTTTTATAAAAAACAAAAAATGAGAGTAACTATAGCAATTTTCAAAATGGTAGTCAGCGCCTTTTGCAAAAATAACGTTGAGGCGTTCGTTGTTTTTGCTCGAACGAACCCTTTATAACCCAAGGACATAGTATATAGGAAAACCTTATGAGGAGTTGAGCTAATGGAAGCGTTAGGGATTCTTCTTTTTTCCGTTTCATTAAATATTGACGCCTTAGGCATAGGCATTTCCTACGGAGTACGCAGCATACGCATTTCTTTTGCTGCAAGGGCAATAATATCTATAATTTCAATTTTCGTAGCCGGACTAACTCTTGCCCTAAGCAAAGCATTTTTGGACAAAATACCCGAGGAAGCCACAAAAGTACTGGGAATAATAATTCTATTTGCCATGGGTATATGCATAATATATAAAAGCAAGCCAAATAAAAAAGTCAAGGAAAGCAACCTTGACCGTACTGTAAAAATTTTAAGCAAGCCGGAGTCTGGCGATTTTGACAGCTCCCTCACTATTGAGCCTATTGAAGCATTTTATATAGGCCTTGCCCTAAACTTAGATACTATTGGAGCTATATTCGTAGCTTATGCCGTAGGGGTAAAAAGCTTTTACCTACCCTTCTGCATTGCAGGCTGCCAGTTTCTTTTCATATGGGCTGGGCTGCATCTTGGGCAAAGACTAAACAGGATTTACAGTAACAATACCTTCTGGAGTTTTTTGTCAGGTATTATTTTGATTGTAATTGCAGTTTTAAGGCTGATGTGATACAATCCACCTTGGAGGGGATTGAATGATTCAAGAAGTTTTTGCGATTATAGCCAATCTGAATTATGTATCCGGAAAGCATGAAAAGGCAGAAGAACAATTTAAAGCCTTAATTAGAAAAAACGTAAAAAATCCAAACGTATACTTAAAC
>CAYWBF010000155.1:0-6572 GCA_964456085.1 uncultured Eubacteriales bacterium | reverse complement strand
ATGTAGGAAGTCACCAAGGTATTGAGCGTGGCTTAATCGAAGGTATAAAATTTCAAGAGCAGACTATTCCTTACTTTGGTATTTCTTCTGGAAAGCTTAGAAGGTATTTCGACTTGAAAAATTTCACGGACATTTTTAATGTGCTTAAGGGTGTTTCTGATGCAGTCGCTATTATCAAAAAGGTCAAGCCAAACGTAATTTTTTCAAAAGGAGGGTTTGTATCCGTTCCTGTAATAGTAGCGGCTAAGCTTTGCGGTGTGCCGGCCGTGATTCATGAGTCTGACTTATCGGTGGGATTGGCTAACAAGCTGTCTATGCCTTTGGCGAAGCATATATGCGTATCCTTTCCGGAGACTATGAAGGCGCTTTCAACTTCTAAGGCATCTTTGACGGGTACACCTATTAGAGAGGAACTTTTCCTGGGAAATAAAGCAAAGGGCTTACAGCTTTGCGGCTTTACCGATAATAAACCGGTAATTTTGGTTTTAGGCGGCAGTCTTGGCTCGGTTGCGATTAATAGGGCACTTGTGGCTGCACTTCCTCAGCTTTTGAAGGATTTTAATGTAGTACATGTGTGCGGTAAGGGCAATTTATCCCAAGCAAGCTATTCCGGCTACAAGCAGTTTGAATTTGTAAAGGATGAGCTTCCCCACCTGTTTGCCGCCGCCCAGCTTGTTGTATCTAGGGCAGGTGCAAACTCCGTTTACGAGTTTCTTGCATTAAAAAAGCCATCACTACTTATCCCCTTATCAAAAAACGCCAGCCGAGGAGACCAGATATTAAACGCTGCCTCATTCCAAAAGCAAGGCTATTCTCATGTTTTGCAGGAGGAGGATTTGACCACCGACAAGCTTATTGAAGAAATCAACCGACTTTACAAAAATAAGCAGAGCTGTATAGACGCAATGACAAATTCTAAAACTAAGGATGCAGTTTCTGAAATTATAAATATTATAATCTCTAAAGCTAAGGAATGATTTTATGGAAGATATAATTTACGTTTTTGGGCACAAAAACCCCGACAGCGACTCTATCTGCTCTGCTATATGCTACGCAGAGCTTAAGAACCTTCTGGGGTTAAAGAACGCACAGGCCTTTAGGCTAGGCGAGCTTACTAAGGAAACCAAATTCATACTTAATTATTTTGACTTTCCCGAGCCGGAGCTGCTTAAGGACGTTATGCCACAAATAAAGGACCTACGGTTCTACCGTCCTCTGCCTATAAGCAAGGAGGAGCCTATTAAGCGTGTTTGGGAGCAGCTTAAAATCGCCGACGGCAGTAAGGTTGTGTCTATTGTTGATAACGAGGGCTATTTGGAGGGACTTATAACCGCTGGTGATATTACGGAAATTTACATGGAGAGCGACGTTGATGTATTAAATACATACAAAATATATTTCAAAAATCTGCTGGAGGTCATACAGGGTACTATTATCCGAGGTGGTTATACAAGCAGAGCCATTGAAGGCGGAATATATTTGTCAACCACCGTTCCCAAGGACAAAAGCCTTACCTATAAGGACGTTGTAATTGTAAACACATTAAGAGACTTTACCTACTTCGCCAATACAACAGAGTGCGGCGTAATTATCATAACTGACAATCAAGAGCCGGAGATACCGGAAAATAACTATAAATGTATTGTTAAGGTTCCCTATGGCTATATTAAAACAATAAGCACTCTTTACCAAAGTGTTACAGTAGGCTCGGTAATGAAAAAGGAAAATATTGACCTGTTCGTTGATGACAACTATGTCTCCGATGCACAGGACATAATGAAAACCTCCGCTCATAGAAATTTCCCTGTATTGGACATTCAAGGTAAATTTATCGGCATTATTTCAAGGCGTCACCTTTTGGACGTGAGAAGGAAGAAATGCATACTCATTGACCATAACGAGCGTGGCCAGTCTGTATCCGGCTTAAAGGACGCACAAATCATTGAAATCATCGACCACCACCGTGTTGCTGACGTTCAAACCACCGACCCTTTGTATATACGCTCTGAGCCTGTAGGCTGTACGGCTACCATTATTTATAAGGCTTACTGCGAAAACAAAATTTTCCCTCGAAAGGAAATAGCCGGACTGCTTTTATCTGCTATTATTTCCGACACACTAAACTTCTCCTCCCCTACCTGCACCCAAGAGGATATTATTACGGCGAAAAAGCTTGCTCTTATCGCAAACATTGAAATAGAGCGCTATGCCCTCGAAATGCTCTCTGCCGGTGCCCAAACAAACGACGCTCCTGCCGAGGATCTTATTAACATGGACAGAAAGGAGTTCGCTTTTGGCAAATACAAGGTATCTATTACTCAAATGAACGTACTAAGCCTTACAAGCATCTCCCATAGGGAAAGCGAGTTTGTGGAAGCAATGGAAAAGCTATGCGAGGATAAGGACTACGACCTCGGGCTGTTTATGATTACGGATATTTCCTTAAACGGCAGCAAAATAATCGCTTGCGGCAGAAAAAGAGACCTTGTTAAAAAGGCCTTTAAAATGTCGGAGAGCGAGAATGTGAAGTTTTTACCGGGAGTGGTATCCAGAAAGAAACAAATTGTACCGAAGCTTATTTCTGCATCACAGATGTAAAAATAAAAACCACTGGCTGATGCAGAAAATACTAATGAAGCCCTTGGCTTCTTAACATAGGAGAGAAAAGCATGTTGCAAGCACCAGATATTATACTTATTGTTTTTATTGTAGTAGGCTTAGTGGCTGTAGGCTTATTTTTTCTAAACCGCTGGGCGGGCAAGAAAATGAGCGACCAGCAGTCCATAATTGAACGTTCAAAAACCACCCTATCCATTTATGTAATCGACAAGGGCAAGGTAAACGCAAAGGACGCAAACCTACCCAAGGCAGTTTACGAACAGCTGCCAAAGCTATACAAGTTCATGAAAATCTATGCAGTAAAAGCAAAAATAGGTCCCCAAATTATGACGCTTATGTGTGATAAGAAAGTGTTTCAGTACATTCCTGTGAAGAAAAACGTTAAAATTGATTTAGCAGGAATTTATATCGTTGCAGTCAAGGGCATGAAGTCTGACAAAGAGCTTAAGGAAGCTAAAAAGGCAAAAAAAGAAAAAAAGGCTGAAACGGAAAAATAATTGGAGGCTTTTATGATAACCCACATTAACCACAACCCAGATATATACTCAATCCATATTCCGCTGCTAAACAATCCTCTAAAGAATCTTAATTGTTACGTAATTAAAACGGCGGACAGAAGCCTTGTAGTAGATACAGGCTTCCGCCGCCCCGAATGTCTTGAGGCGCTAAGAGAAGGACTTAAGGAGCTTGAATTAGACATAACCAAAACAGATTTGTTCATTACACACCTCCACGCCGACCACTGCGGCTTAGCAGATGAATTTAACAACGGCAGCTCTGTTATATATATGAGCAAAATCGATTATGACTACTTCTGCCCCTTTTGGGAAAGCTCCAGCTGGCAGGAAATTAATGAGTATTACATGAAGGAGGGGCAGCCAAAGGGCGAGATAGAGATGCAGAAGGACGTTAACCCATCTCGCATACTTACCGCAAAGTCTTTGTTCCCTGCGAAAACCTTCAGTGACGGCTATGAGTTTTCAATGGGCGGCATTGATTTTACAACTATAGAAACCCCCGGCCATACACCTGGACACACCTGCCTGTATATAAAAAAAGAAAAGATAATGTTTCTAGGTGACCATGTTTTATTTGATATTACACCAAACATAGGTGTATGGAAGGACGTCAAAAATTCATTAGGGGATTACCTAAAAAGCCTAGACAAAATTAAAGATTTTGATATAAGCCTTGCTCTACCTTCCCATAGAAATAATGCTGGAGACGTTTACGCTAGAATCGAAGCCATAAAAAATCACCATAAAATCAGGCTGGACTCAACCATGGAAATTGTTGCAAAAGAAGAAGGCCAAACAGCCTATGAAATCGCCAGCAAAATGAAGTGGTCAGTAAGAGGGAAAAGCTGGGATGAGATACCGGAATTTCAAAAATGGTTTGCGCTTTCCGAAACCTTAGCACATATTAATTATCTTATTGAAGCAGACAAGCTTTACAAAATCGAGGATAACAGCGATAATAAATTTAAATACTTCATAAAAAAACCACGGCTTAGCCTATAGGCTCAACCGTGGTTTTTTATATGCTTGAAAATTAAATTACTCTATCTATCCCTATTTTTAATTAAAAAGTCTGGTATTTGGAATGGAAGCTCTGCATCGATTTCCCTTACCGGCCTAAGCTCTTTTACTTCCTTCTTAGGAGACTCCTTCTTTTGGTTAACTACTTGCGGATGCTCCTTGTCAGTAAGCTTGGCTTCTTTAATATTAGTTTCGGCAGGAGTAGGTTGTTCCTTCACTTCTCTAAGTGGCTTTATTTCCTTAACCTCTTTAGTCTCCTGTGGTTGGTTGTCCTCGTCCAAGCCGGTAGCAAGAACGGTTACAATAACCTCGTCCTTCAAGTCATCGTTAATGCTTGTACCAAAAATAATATTAGCGTCTGGGTCAACTGCTTCATTAATAATACTAGCTGCTGCACTTGTATCAAACAAACCAAGAGTAGAGTCACCAGCAATACTTATAAGCACATGCTTAGCGCCGTTTATAGACGTCTCAAGAAGCGGACTCTTAATGGCAAGCTCAGCTGCGGTTTCTGTTTTATTTTTGCCTGTAGCCCGTCCTACGCCCATGTGAGCTATACCCTTGCCGGACATAATAGTTTGAACATCGGCAAAGTCTAGGTTAATGATACCCGGCTTTGAAATAAGGTCAGAAATACCCTGTACACCTTGACGTAAAACCTCGTCAGCCTTTTGAAAGGACTCTGTAAGAGGGGTGGACTTATCAATAATATCCAACAGCCTTTGGTTCGGAATAACAACCAAGGTGTCAACATTCTTTTTAAGCTCGTTAATTCCAGCAATGGCGTTACGCATACGAGGCTTGCCTTCAAAAATAAAAGGCTTTGTAACAACCCCTACCGTAAGTATGCCTAAGTCCCTAGCTATCCCAGCAATAACAGGAGCTGCGCCCGTACCTGTGCCGCCGCCCATGCCAGCAGTAATAAAGAGTAAATCGGCACCGCTTATGGCTCTGGCTATTTCTTCCTTTGATTCCTCTGCGGCTTTTCTTCCTATATCGGGTATACTACCTGCACCAAGCCCACGGGTTAGCTTTTCGCCAAGCTGAATTCTAACAGGGGCTTTAGAACGTTCAAGAGCTTGATGGTCAGTATTTACTGATACAAAATCAACAGCCTCAACCTTATCTGAAACCATTCTATCAACGGCGTTATTTCCGCCACCACCTACACCCATTACAATTATTTTTGCTGCTCTATTAGAAGCATTGGAAATTTCTATCAATATAACAACCCCCTGAACTGCTTACTTTTAATAAAAACCTTAAATCGCATATCTCAAAATTGGTGGAGTATTAATGTTTTTTATATCTAAATATGCATTTACTTCAATATCCTTATATTTTTCCATTATTACTTTAATAGTGCGGATTTTTTCGTCTGCATCTATTGAATCACCGAAAAGCACGTCAATTTTGTTAATAAACAAATGAATATCGTCTTCCTTTGTAACGTCAACCTTTATAATATCGTCCTGCATTTCATACTTGTTAAACAACTGGGCAAGTGTAACAACTATATCGAAAGAGCCTTCATTTTCAACTTTAAGCTTTTTCCCTAAGGTAAACTCAGAGAATTTTAGGCCGACCACTACGGGTAGCTTTTTATCGAAAAAAGAAGCTATTTCCAAAACTCTGCCATTGTCGTCAATGTACAAATAATTAGTGCCTAGGTATTCAACAAATCCACTGAGTCTGCGTTCCTCGATGTTAATTTGTAGCTTGTCCGGAAAAATACGCTTAATCGTAATCTTTTCTACATAGTGACAGTAAGGGCTGCTTTCAAGAAGTCTTTTTTTTGCCTTTCCAGTATTATAGGTAAAGAAGTTTATACTGTTATTGATACCCATTTTTTCTTTAATATATTCCTCGGATAAAACAGAATTGCCTGTAATCGTAACCTTTGCTACGTTAAAAACAGGAGAAATCAATAATAGGATTAAAACTAAGGCAATAAAGGCTACTGCAAAAAAAATACTGTAACTGCCGTTTTTATTTTTTGCTCTTGATACAGCGCGCCTACTCACATCCTTCACCAACCTAATTTATAGACAAGCATCTTTGAATAGTTTAATAATAATTGTAAAAATATATTCTGTCAATACTACTTTAACCTTATTTTGGCACAAAACTCGTCAAAATTTGACATTAATGTATTTTTTATTACAATCGAATTCCTTGTAATTTATGGAGAATTTTGTCTTTTGTTTTGTTTTTTCCTTATATCAAGCCAAATATCTAAAAATCAACAATATTAAATATAAAATTTTAAGAGAAAGACCTTGGGGGAGCTACACTCCCCCAAGCCCCCTAGTTTACACAAAAAAAGCAGAGAAATAATCTCTGCTTCTTTGTTGGGGTTTAGCTCCCCGAGCAAGATTCGAACTTGCGACCCTCCGGTTAACAGCCGGATGCTCT
>CAYWBF010000154.1:0-6584 GCA_964456085.1 uncultured Eubacteriales bacterium | reverse complement strand
CAAAGGTACTTGCTAAAGCAAATGCCAACGGAATGTTAACAAAGGCTGAAAACGAATACACGAAAAAGGAAATATTAAATTTACTTATGGCTCCGGGCTTTTCAACAAAAGAGGAGGTTACGGAATACTCCGGCAGAGGCGTTGGAATGGACGTAGTAAAGAAAAATATTGAAAAGGTAGGCGGAGTTGTTTCTTTATCCAGCGAGGTATATGAAGGAACTACTGTTTCCTTTAAAATACCTTTAACCCTTGCAATAGTATCGGGAATGGGCGTTGCAGTAGGTAATTCTAAATTTACCATACCAATAGATAACATACGCCAATCCTTTAAAGCCTTGCAGGAGGAAATAGTAAGAGACGAAGAAAACAATGAACTGATTTACAGAAGAAATTCCTTTGTGCCTGTTATAAGATTGCACAACCTTTATAATATAGAAACAAATACTACAGACTTAAAAGAAGGCATAAATATGTGGGTAGAAACCAGCGAAAGAAGCTATATCTTATTTGTAGACCGCCTAATTGGAGAGCAGCAGGTAGTAGTCAAGCCTCTCCCCCCTGTTTTAAGCAGTTTCAATATTAAAGATTTGGGTATAGCAGGCTGCACCATTTTGGGCAATGGAGATATTTCGGTAATTCTCGATATAAACAGCCTTTATGAAGCGGCAGGTATATAAAGCATAAACTAAGGAGGTTAATATGACAAATATAGTCCACCCAAAAGACATCATTGACGACTTTGGTTTAGAAAACACATTTATAAAAAATACAAAAAAATACTTAGTCTTTATTTTAGACGCCCTATATTATGCTATTGACATTGAATTCGTGTCAGAGATTATTACAAGTTTTGCAATAACACCTATACCAAGAGTGCCGGATTACATAAAAGGCGTATTTAACCTAAGAGGCCAGATTGTCCCAGTAGTTGACATAAGAGCAAGGCTGGGACTGGCCAAGCTGGAATATACCAATACCACATGTATAATTGTAATTGAAGTAAATTCAGAGACTTTCGGTATAATTGTAGATGAGGTATCTCATGTTGTAGATATTAATCCAAATAAAATATCTGTGCCGCCCATTAATCATAGTACAAATAAGCTTGTCTCAGGTATTGTACGAGAGGAAACTCGTGTTTTTTTAATATTTGATGGAAGCATGCTTGTAGTTTAATGGGAGGTTCTTATGGTCACTATTAATCAAGAGGATTTTTGCAAGCTTGTGCTATTTATAAATAGAAATTACGGAATAGATTTAAGCAAAAAAAAGTTGCTTGTTGAAAGCAGATTACAAAAAACATTATTTGAAAAAAAGTTATCTTCCTTTACAGACTATGTAAAAATTGTGGTCAATCCTGCTAATATAGATGAAGTTGAACAAATGCTAAGCCAGATAACTACAAATTATACTTATTTTATGAGAGAGAAGGCACACTTTGACTTTTTAAAATCAACTGTTTTCCCTTATCTCGAAAGACACAAAAAAAATAAATCTCTATGTATTTGGAGTGCAGGCTGCTCTACAGGTGAAGAACCTTATACAATATCAATGCTGCTATTTGACTATTTCGGTGAAAACAGCGGCTTTGACATAACTGTACTTGCAACCGATATATCAAGGCAGGCATTAGAAAGTGCAGTTGCTGGGGTATACAGCAGTGAAACTATTAATACCCTTCCAGAAAGATGGGTTAAATCATATTTTACAAAAAATGCAAATGGAAGCTATAGCGCAACACCCAAGTTAAAAGGCAATGTTGTATTCCGTACTTTTAACCTAATGGATGAAATTCAGTTTAAGTCAAAATTTGATGTTATATTTTGCAGAAATGTAATGATCTATTTTGACAGCCAAGCAAAAGATGCTCTTGTTAGGCGCTTGCATAATGCAACTAACACTGGAGGGTATCTGATGATTGGCCATTCAGAAACAATAAATAAAGAAGGATTAAAGTATAGATATATAATGCCGTCAGTCTATAGAAAATAGCAGTATATTTTATATTTTGTAAAAAGAGGCTTTTCATGGTAGAAAAAACTAAGGTGTTGATAGTTGATGATTCTTCAGTATTTCGTGCGGTATTAAAAAATAGGCTTTCCTCCTCAAATTTTATAGAGGTTGTAGGCACAGCACCCAGCGCTTTTGTTGCATTGGAAGAAATAAAACACAAAAGACCTGATGTTATTTCTCTTGATATAGAAATGCCCGGTCTTTCCGGGGTTGAATTTTTAAAGCAGTTAATTCCTGTTACGCCGATACCTACCGTACTTGTAAGTTCCTTAAATTTTGGCGTATTTGAAGCCCTGTCTGTAGGTGCCGTGGATTTTGTAAAAAAGCCCGACATGACAAATGACTATTCTGTAGATGTCTTTATAAACGAACTTATTGCATCTATTAAAATTGCGGCTATGGCACAGGTACAACTACCAAAGGAAAAACCGCATAACATAAGTAATTTGATAACAAACACATCCCCACCCAAAAGAATTGTTATTGCAATTGGTGCATCAACTGGTGGAACGGAAGCAACCCTAGAAATATTAAAGCAATTGCCGAGCGACTATCCTGGTATATTGGTTACACAACATATGCCCAGGGGGTTTACAAAAATGTATGCAGAAAGGTTAAACAAATTATGCCAAATGGAGGTTAAGGAAGCGGAAAGTGGAGATAAAGTTACAGCCGGAAAAATACTTATTGCACCGGGAGATGCTCACATGAGATTATCAAAAGTAAGAGATGAATTTACAGTACGCTGTTACCGCGGTGAGAAAGTAAGTGGCCATTGCCCTTCTGTTGATGTATTATTTGAATCTGTTGCGTCTGTAGCAGGTCAAAACTCTGTGGGAATTATTTTAACGGGAATGGGCAGAGACGGTGCTAGCGGTTTGTTAAAAATGAAGAAATCCGGAGCATTTACTATAGGCCAGGACAAGGAATCTTCTGTAGTATATGGTATGCCAATGGTTGCCTACAACATAGGCGCTGTGGTTAAACAAGTTGCTTTGGACGAGATTACTCAAACTCTCAAAAATTATATAAATAGTTTGTGAGGGATATAAATGGATATTTATACTGATAACCCCATTAGCGAAAGTGACATTATATTTTCGCTGGATATTGGCACACGCTCCGTTGTTGGAATAGTTGCGAATTTTGTTGGAGATACATATGAGGTATTGGATTTTGAACAGGAGTATCACCCTGCTCGTGCAATGAAAGACGGACAAATTGAAAATATTGAGGTTGTTTCTGATGTTTGCTTAAAGGTTAAAGCTCGTTTGGAACAACGTTTTGGAAGCAAATTAAAGGATGTGCATATTGCAGCAGCAGGGCGTGCGCTTAAAACCTTTACTGCTTCATACGAGGGTGAATTTCCTCGCAGCAATGAAATAACAAAAGAAGCAATCCTAAACATGGAATACATAGCCATAGGAACAGCCTATGAATCCTTTAAGGAGCAATTCGGCGACGGCAAAGAGGGTCTTAGTTTTTACCCTGTGGGTTACAGCGTTATAGGGTATTATTTAGATGATTATCCTATGTCCAGCCTTACAGGTCATATGGGGGGCAAAATAAAAATAGATGTGATAGCAGCATTTTTACCCCAGAACGTGGTGCAAAGCTTGTATGCTACAGTCCAGCAAATAGGTTTGGAAGTAAAAAGCCTTACCCTTGAGCCTATTGCAGCAATAAATCTCATTGTTCCAAAGGATATAAGAATTTTAAATATTGCTCTTGTTGACATTGGTGCAGGCACCTCAGACATTGCTATATCAAAAAATGGAAGCATAGTGGCGTATGATATGTTAACTACAGCAGGAGATGAAATAACAGAAGCTATTATGCAAAAATACCTTACTGACTTTGAAACTGCAGAAAAAATTAAGCTTTCGCTCTTTGATTTTGCAAAGGGGCTTGAATTTACAGATATACTTGGAAACGAATTCAGTATAGAAGCCAAGGAAGTATTCCACAGCATATCTAGCGTAATAGATGAATTGGCTCAAGCTATATCAGAACGTATCATAAAATGCAACGGTGGAATTCCTGTGGCAGTATTTCTAGCCGGGGGCGGCAGTCTGATTCCGGAGCTTTGCCAAAGAGTAGCCATATGCCTTAATATTACTCCGGAAAGGGTTAAGGTTGCAGGTAAGGTTCCATTGAAAAACGTTAAGCTGTGCTCTGATAAATTAAAAAGCCCTGAGTTTATTACTCCCATAGGTATAGGAGCAGTAACTCAGGTATATAACATGAAGAATTTTTTTTCGATTACGGTAAACGGAAACAAAATAATGCTTCCAACCACATCAGAAAACACTGTTACAAGTGCTTTACTCTTGGCAGGTATAAAGCCACGCTCTTTAATGGGTATCTCCCTCCCCTCTTTAAGTTTTACACTTAACGGTGAATCCCATTTTATAAAAAGCACGCCTCCTAAAGCAGGAGAGTTGCGAATAAACGGCCAGCTTGCTGCCCTTGATTCAGTGATTATGCAAGGAGATGTTATTGTTGCTATGCCTGCCGAAAACGGAAAGCCTGCAATCGTAACCATTGATCAGTTAGCACGAGACAAAGACATTCCAATTGAAGATAGTACAATTACAGTTAACGGCAAAAAATGTACAAAAGACTATATTATCTGCCAAGGTGACAGTATACAGATTGAACACAGCTTGCCTGAAATTCATCCCCAGGACAGCGAACTTGTATCTGTTTTAATCAACGGTAAACAAGTAGATGTACCTAGAGATGATCAGGGTAAAGTCCATTTTGTAGATTTATTGAACTACGTAAATATAAATTCAAAAGCCTTAACAGAAGCCCCTATACTTAAAATAAACGGACGTAATGCAGCTTATATGGACATAATAAATAATGGGGATATAGCTGAAATAGTTATAAAAGCTTCTAACAGTTAAAATACCGTGCAAACCCTAACAGATTAAGTGAAAGGAAATGGGAAATATGGCAAGTGTAAATGTAAGCGGAATTTTACTAGAATCCGGCACAAATGAAATGGAGATTCTAGAGTTTACTATTAATAACGACACTTTTGGGATAAACGTTGCCAAAGTGCGTGAGATTATGATACCGGAGCCTGTAAAGGCAATGCCACTTTCCCACCCTGCTATAGAAGGGGTTTTTAAGCCTAGGGATTTGGTTCTAACTGTAATTAACTTGCCAAAATATTTGGGCATTGAAGGTGAATGGCCAGACAAAACCCTGCTTATTGTTGCAAACTTTAATAAAATAAACATAGCCTTTCGTGTTCATACAGTTGTTGGAATTGAAAGAATATCCTGGGAATCAATAGAGAAGCCCGATAAAACTATTTACGGGGGTAGCGACGGTGTTGCTACCGGACTTGCCCATTGTGACAAAAGGCTAATTACAATTTTGGATTTTGAAAAAATAGTTGCAGACATATCTCCCAGCACCAGCATACAGCAATCTGAAATAGAAACGCTTGGGGAACGCACTGCAGATGGAAGACCGATTATTGTAGTGGAAGATTCCGTATTGCTTTCAAAAATGATTTTACAGTCACTTAGACAAGCAAAATTTACTAACATTATCAAATACGACAACGGTAAGGAAGCATGGAATTTTTTACAGGAAATAAAAAATGAGCCGGACGTTAGATCTAAGGCGGCCCTTATTATAACAGATATAGAAATGCCTCAAATGGACGGCCATAGACTAACAAAGCTGGTCAAAACCAACGATAATCTTAAGCAAATACCTATAGTTATTTTCTCATCGCTTATAAATGACGAAATGTATCGCAAGGGCAAGGAGATTGGAGCAGACGAACAACTTTCTAAGCCTGAAATCGCACATCTAATTGAAGTAATTGATTTATTAATTTCCTCTAAGTGAGGCGTGGGAGTGTAACTCTACCGAGAATTTCGCCGCAGAGTGCATATTCTCCTTAGGCGAGTTTAGCCGGGTCAAACTACTGGCTTTCAGCAGGTAGAAATGCTAGGTGCAGTATCCTAGCCATAGCACATAAAAAAATAAAAGCGCGAGGGGTAAAGGTTATGTTTAAGACCTTAGGGTTTAAAAGGCTATTGACTAAGCTGCTGGTTTTTATTCTTTCACCAATAATCTTGGTGTTTGCTACAGTTGGGATTATTGTTTTTGTTATAATCACAAATACTGCTAGTAAAATGTCTGAGGAGAATTTGCTTTCCTTGGGAGAAATAAACGCTAAGTCGGTTAATGAATTTTTTACCGAATTTGCTGTAATAACAAAACAAGGAGACAACAATGTTACATTAAAGCGTTTTTACAGTGAAATAAATAACGCTAATCAACTTAAGCAGAATAAGGATTATGCTGATATAATGAAACTCATGGAAAATACAACAAATAAATACAAAGAGCAAATTATATGCACCTGGGGCGGAGATATTGATGGCGGCTTTATTTTTGAGGATAACGGTTTTGTTTCGGATTTTCAATATGATATGAGCACCAGACCGTGGTATGACGGAGTTGTAAATAAGAGGCAAACTACTGTAACCAATCCATACATTGCTTTGGCAACTCAAAGCACAACTTTAAGCATAATCATC
>CAYWBF010000153.1:0-6609 GCA_964456085.1 uncultured Eubacteriales bacterium | reverse complement strand
GGGCTTAAGCGTGTGGGGAAGGTTATTGCCTGCGGCGAAAATAAGTACAACGAATGTGAGGTATGGCATTGGAGGGAGATAGCCGAAATTGCGGCAGGCTCCTTTCATACCGTTGCCTTGAAAAGTGATGGCACTGTGTTAAGTGTAGGAAGGAACAACTACGGCCAGTGCAATACCTCCGCCTACAGAAATATCGCCGCAGTCTATGCCGCATACGAAAGAACGTTAGCCGTAAGAGCGGACAGAATCGCCTTTGCCACAGGTAAAAACGACTTTGACCAGTGTAACCTTGCTGGCTTTACCGATGTTTCAACGGTGGTTTTGGGAAATCTAAATACGGGCGCACTTAGAAATGACGGTACCGTTGTTATTTCCGGAAGAAACAACAAGGGACAGTGTAACACCCAAAAATGGACTGACTGCTGCGGCTTAGCCATAGGCAGCCTTCATTCAGTGGCTCTTTGTGGTGACGGAAGCTTGTTGGACGTGGGAGACAACGAGTACGGCCAGTGTGAGGTAGATTATTTAAAGGACATAGGTCAACAAGATTTATAGGCCGGTGCGGTGATTGCTATGAGTGAAGAAATTATTAACATACTACTGAAGATTAAAGAGGATTTCGGCATAGAGGCCTTTGAAAACAGCAGGCGTATTAACAGTATTCTTATGGACGTGGCACCGGAATATAAAAAAGAGCGCATACAAATTGTTAATATTATAAACGCCGGAGGCTACAGGGAGTTCAAAAACAACTATTCTGGCTATGATTTCGCCCTAAACAAGGTTATTAACACACTTGTTGAGGACTACGGCATAAGGATGGAGCTAGCTAGGAAGTCTGCCCTTGCCTTTGGGAAGCTTTTTTATGAGCCAATGTTTGAACAGCCTGTTAAGCCAACCCATTATAAAGGAAGAAACAGAATCGCCGTGGGGAATAAACATACGGTGATTTTAGCCGACGATGGTACTGTTATTGCCTTAGGGGATAACTCCTTTGGTCAGTGCGACTGCCGGCACTTTGTAAATATAAAAGAGGTTTTTGCAAAAAATGATATTACAATTGGAATAAGCCATGGCAATAAAATTTTTGTGGCTGGGGATATATATCAAAAGGTAGATTTTGCCAGAAGGTATGGAAAGGTTTTTATAGAGCAATATTTCTATGCCATTGATACAGATGGGGGCATAATTGCCCCCGAAGGTAATAAGCTTGGCACACTTACAGGCTTTACCGATTTAACCCAGCTTGCCCTTGGGGCTTACCATATTTTAGGGCTTAAGAACAACGGCAAGGTTGTTTCTGCAGGTTCAAATGAAAAGCAGCAGTGCGAGGTGTTTTCATGGAGAGGTATAACCTCTGTAGCTGCTGGGTTTTGGTTTAGCGTGGGGCTAAAGCAGGACGGAACCGTATTAGCCACAGGCAGCAATGTACGAGGTCAGTGCAACGTCAGCGGATTTACAGATATATCCGAGATTTTCACATCCTACGACAGAACCATAGGGCTGTGCCATGATGGTACTGTTGTGGCAACAGGCAACAACGAGTTTGGGCAATGCAACGTTGGGGGTTGGAAGGATGTAATACATATAATTGCTTGTGACGAGCACACAATCGGTCTTACAAAGCATGGCACAGTCTACGCAACAGGAAAGAATAACCTACTTCAATGTGATGTAGAGGAATTTAATGACGTTGTGGAGATTGCTTCCGGCGATAATCACACCGTTGCCCTGCGAAGAGACGGTACACTTTTGGAATGTGGCCTTAACGACTGCGGACAGTGTAACGTAGAAGGGATACAGCTTAAGTTAATTTAAAATTTTATTTTACTTGGAGGTACTATGGAAAAGCTTAACCAGCTTTACGAAGGTAAGGCGAAGAAGGTTTATGCCACAAACGACCAAAACGCCTATATAATTTCTTACAAAGATGATGCAACTGCATTTAATGGGCAAAAGAAAGGTACAATTGAGGGAAAGGGCAGCATTAACAACAGAATGTCCAATTTTTTCATGGAGATGCTCATGAAAAACAATATTCCCACCCATTTAATAAAGGAGCTAAACGAAAGGGAGACGCTAGTTAAAAAAGTTTCTATTATTCCCTTGGAGGTTATTGTTAGAAACACTGTTGCTGGTACCCTCTCAAAAAGACTTGGACTTCCCGAGGGTACTAAGCTTAAGCATACTGTTTTGGAGCTGTGCTACAAGGATGACTCCTTGGGCGACCCAATGATTAATGATTATCATGTATTCGCATTAGAGCTTGCTACTGCGGAGGAGCTAAAGCTGATTTCTGATATTTCTCTTAAGATTAACGAGATTTTGATAAATTACTTAAAGCCTCTTGGCTTGGAGCTGATTGACTTTAAGCTGGAGTTTGGAAAGACTGTGGACGGCAGCATTGTGCTTGCAGATGAAATTTCCCCAGATACCTGCCGTTTCTGGGATACAGAAACTAATGAAAAGCTGGACAAGGATAGATTTAGACGAGATTTAGGCAACGTAATGGAAGGCTATAATGAGGTTATGAAAAGGTTGGGTATTGGAAATGGACAAGCTTAAAGAAGAATGCGGAGTTTTTGGTATTTACAACAATGACGGTCTTGAAACGGCGGAGGTTGTGTACTACGGCCTTTCAGCTTTGCAGCATAGAGGTCAGGAAAGCTGCGGCATTGCTGTAAATGACAGCGGAAAAATTATTTATCATAAGGAAATGGGGCTTGTCTCCGAGGTTTTTAACGAAATTATTTTAGCGCACCTTAAAGGAAAAATGGGGATTGGTCATGTCAGGTACTCTACCTGCGGTGAAAGTCTGCGGGAAAATGCTCAGCCCTTAATTTTAAAATACACAAAGGGCAGCATGGCTATTGCCCACAACGGAAATGTTATTAACACAGATGCAATAAGAGCCGAGTTTGAAAACATGGGATTCATTTTCCAAACAAACACAGATTCCGAAATAATTGCCGCCCTCATCTCAAGGGAGAGGGTAAAGGTACCTACTATCGAGGAGGCTGTGGCTGCCACTATGAAAATTATTAAGGGAGCCTATTCTCTTATTGTTATGTCATCCTCAAAGCTTATTGCTGCTAGAGATCCACTTGGTATGCGTCCGCTGGTTTTGGGTAAGAAGGGCGATTCCTATGTGGTTTGCTCGGAAACGGCTGCTCTGTATGCTGTGGGAGCGGAATTTATACGAGATGTACGTCCTGGAGAAATAATTAAAATCAGCGCCAACGGTCTAACCTCTATTCAGACAGAGGTTCCGCCAAAAGCTGCCCATTGTATTTTTGAATACATATATTTTGCTCGGTCGGACAGTATTATTGACGGGGCGAACGTTTATCAGGCTCGCTTTGAGGCTGGGGTTAAGCTGGCGCAGGAATATAAAATTGAAGCTGACGGTGTAATTGGTGTACCTGATTCTGGTATTGCATCTGCCATTGGGTATTCCAGCTACTCGAAAATACCTTTTATTGAAGGGCTTGTTAAAAACCGCTATGTCGGTAGAACCTTTATTCAACCTAGCCAGTCCATGCGTGAGCAGGCGGTTGTTATGAAGCTTGCGCCTATAGCTAGCCAAATAGCTGGCAAGCGTATTGTAATGATTGACGACTCTATCGTAAGAGGTACTACCAGTAAAAAAATTGTACAGCTTCTAAAGGAAGCAGGAGCCAAGGAGGTTCACATGCTTGTAAGCTCTCCTCCTGTAAAGTATCCTTGTTATTTTGGCATAGACACCTCGTCTGAGGGTGAGTTGATTGCCAACGTAGCTACCTTAGAAGAAATACGTGACATGATTGGAGCGGACAGCCTTGGCTTTTTAAGCCTGGAAGGGCTGCTGCAAACACCTGTGGGGGCTAAATGCCAGTTCTGTAAGGCGTGCTTTGATGGGGAATATCCTGTAGATTTGGAGGTTAACAGTTAATGGAGCTAGATTATAAAAAAGCAGGAGTTGACGTTGAGGCTGGATATAAGGCTGTATCCCTTATGGGGCAGCATGTAAAGAGCACCTTTCGCAAGGAGGTGCTTAATGATATTGGCGGCTTTGGAGGGTTATTTTCCCTTGCGGATAGCAAAATTAAGGAGCCTGTGCTTGTTTCCGGAACAGACGGAGTGGGCACAAAGCTTAAAATAGCGTTTTTAACAGGCGTTAACCACACAGTAGGGATTGACTGTGTGGCTATGTGTGTTAATGATATTGTATGCAGCGGTGCCGAGCCGCTTTTCTTTTTGGATTATATTGCCCTTGGGAAAAATGTGCCGGAGAGAGTTGCTGATATTGTAAAAGGTGTAGCGGAAGGCTGCCGACAGTCGGGGTGTGCCCTTATTGGAGGGGAGACTGCGGAGATGCCGGGCTTTTACAAGGAGGACGAATACGACATCGCAGGCTTTGCTGTAGGAGTGGTTGAAAAATCCCTTATAATCGACGGCAGCAGTATCAAGGAGGGAGATACCCTAATAGGGCTTGCTTCAAGCGGACTGCACAGTAATGGCTTTTCTCTTGTTAGAAAGGTTTTTGAACCGCTTGAAGAAAATATCAACCTCATTAATGAAGCACTGGGGACAACTCTCGGTGAGGAATTATTAAAGCCAACTAAAATTTACGTTCAATCTATTTTAAAGCTAAAGAACCAAGTGGAAATAAAAGGCATCAGCCATATTACAGGGGGAGGATTTATTGAGAATATTCCACGAATGATTCCCCAAGGGCTTGGTGTAGAAATCAATGAGGGAAGCTGGGAGGTTGCGCCTATTTTTAAGCTTCTTCAAGAAAAAGGTGGGGTGTCCACGAAAAACATGTACAATACCTTTAACATGGGTATAGGTATGGTGCTTGCTCTTGATCCCGAAAATGAAGCCGTGGCTCTTAAGGCGTTAGAGGAGCTTGGAGAAAAGGCTTACGTTATTGGCAGAGTGGTAAATGGAGAGGGAGTAGCCATATGCTAAAGGTAGGGGTGCTTGTTTCCGGGGGAGGCACAAACCTCCAAGCCATTTTGGACAGTGTTGAAAGCGGCCAGCTTGAAAACGTTCAGATAGTAACGGTAGTAAGCAACAATAAAAATGCCTACGCTCTAAAGCGTGCCGAAAACCATGGTATAAATGGGACTTGCTTCTCCAAAGGAGATTTTAGCAGCCCATTGGAGCAAGAGAGGGCAATAATTAACCACCTTAAGGATTTTAAGGTGGATTTAGTTGTTCTTGCAGGTTTTCTTATGATTTTATCACAGGACTTTATTAGCGCATTTGAAGGCAGAATTATAAATGTTCACCCCTCACTTCTTCCGGCTTTTGGAGGAAAGGGCTTCTATGGCCTTAAGGTTCATGAGGCTGTGTTGCAGAGCGGTGTTAAGGTTACGGGAGCTACCGTTCATTATGTGACTGCCGAAACTGACGCAGGGCCTATTATTTTGCAGAAAGAGGTTTTTGTTAGGGAAGGAGATACTTCCCATACCTTGCAGGCTCGTGTTATGGAGGAAGGGGAGCATATTATTTTGCCTATGGCAATAAAGCTTATTCAGGAGGATTTAAAATGAAGGTTTTGGTTATAGGGGGTGGCGGACGAGAACATGCCATTGTCTGGAAGCTTTCTCAAAGCAAAAAAATAACAAGGCTGATTTGTGCCCCGGGTAACGCTGGCATTTCTAGCCTTGCAGAATGTGTAGATATTAAGGCAACGGACATAGATGGGCTTTTGGCGTATGCCATAAAGGAAGCAGTGGACTTAACGGTAGTCGGAATGGACAACCCCTTAATGCTTGGGATAGTCGACGTATTTACTAGCAAGGGACTTAGGATTTTTGGCCCTACAAAGGCGGCTGCATTAATTGAGGGCAGCAAAGCCTTTTCAAAGCAGCTTATGAAGAAATATGAAATACCTACTGCCGCATATGAGGAATTTAGCAGCTACGACGAGGCTGTGGCATATGTTGAGTGCTGTAAATATCCCATGGTAATAAAAGCAGACGGTTTAGCTCTTGGTAAAGGTGTAATTATTTGTTCCGCTGTTGAAGAAGCTAAGGAAGCCTTGGCGCAAATTATGGTGGAGAGAAAATTCGGCGAAGCCGGGGATAAAATTATAATAGAGGAATTTTTAGAGGGGAAGGAAGCTTCTGTACTTGCCTTCTGTGACGGTGAAACGGTGCTTCCTATGAAGTCGGCAAGGGATTACAAGCGTGCTCTGGACAATAACCTAGGATTAAACACCGGAGGAATGGGTACTGTTTGCCCCTGTGAGTATTACACAGAGGAAATTAACGCATACTGTATGGAGCATATTTTTAAGCCAACCCTACTAGCTATGAAAAAGGAAGGACGACCCTTTAAGGGGATTCTTTACTTTGGGCTAATGTTTACCCATGACGGAGTAAAGGTTTTGGAATACAACGCCCGTTTTGGCGACCCTGAAACACAGGTTGTGTTGCCACTATTAAAAAATGACTTAGTGGAGATTTTTGAGGCGTGTGTAGATGGGCGGCTTGGAGAGGTTTCTTTAGAATGGCAGGATAAGTCAGCGGTTTGTGTGATTGCGGCTTCGGGGGGTTATCCCGAAAGTTATACTAACGGCTTTGAAATTACAGGAATTGAAGTAAGCAAGGAGAGTTT
>CAYWBF010000152.1:0-6613 GCA_964456085.1 uncultured Eubacteriales bacterium | reverse complement strand
ATCCATATATTTCAATTATTGCCTGTTATAATTATAAAAATACACAATACGACAAGGCGCAAATAAAATAATTAGTAAATAATATTGACATTTATTTTTGTTTTAGTATAATGATTTTATAAAGTCCATTGAAAAAAATTCGGAGGAAGAATTTATGGATAAAATAGCGATTATACATACAACCCCTGTTACAGTGGGTACATTTGCGGCCTTGGTAAAAGAACATCTGCCTAAGGTTGAGGTTATTAATTTTTTGGACGACTCTATATTGCCCATGCTGTTGGAGGACGAAGGTTCTATTGAATATGCCTACGAAAAGCTGCTTTGCTATGCGACTTTTGCCCAGCGTCAGGGGGTTAAGTTGATTTTGAATGCATGTTCCTCTGTTGGGGAGTTTAAGGCTTATGCACAGGATAAGCTTTCTGTGCCGCTTGTTAGAATAGATGACCCCGTTAGCAGCTTAGCTGTGGAAAAGGGCAAAAAAATAGCAGTCCTTGCTACATTAAGGACTACACTAAAACCCTCCTGTCATTTGTTGGAGGCGAAGGGTAAGGGCGACTGCCAAATAACCCCTGTACTTGTGGAGGGGGCATACAGTCTTATAAAATCTGGAGACAGGGAAGGTCACCACAGGCTTATTGCCAAAGCTATTGAGGAGCTTGCGCCCGACTATGATGTGATTTACTTGGCACAGGCATCTATGGCAGAGGCAATGGAATATGGCGTTACCGCCGAAAATAAGGACAAGGCTCTTTTTAGTACGATGCCTGTGATTAATGAGCTTGCAAGAGTACTAAAGGCAGAAGCAGGTGAGTGCGTTGGAAAGATTTAAGCAAGAACTGATAGACTTGGGGAAAGGTCTTAAGTACGGAGGATTTGTTTGGGGACAAGCCGGAAATATTAGCTGTAGGGTTAATGAGGAGACTATACTTATTTCCGCCAGCGGTACTACCTTAGGTGAGCTTACGGATACCGACTTTTCAACGGTTAGCCTGCAAGGTGATTTCTCAGGGAAAAAACCCTCAAAGGAGCTACCCCTCCATTTATCAGTATATAAAAACCGTCCAGACGTTGGAGCGGTGATTCATGCAACACCGTTCTATGCGACATTAGTTGCTTGCTCCAAGCTGGAGCTTAAAACAAACCTCTTTGTGGAATCAATGTACTACATGGAGCATATAAAACGAATCCCTTTTGAAAACCCCGGCAGTCCTACCTTAAAAAAAGCAGTTGAGAAATGTGCTGGGCAAACAAATATAATTTTAATGGAAAACCACGGAGTGCTAGTGTACGACACAAATATAAAGGAAGCGCTTACGGCTCTGGAAATTTTAGAGGCTACATGCAAAATGAACGTGGTCGCTTACAATATGCTTTGTGAGGTTCCACAGGAAAGGGTTGCTTCATTTTTAAACGACTCCTCTTATAAGCCAAGGAGGATATTAGGAAATGAAAACATATTTAGGGATTGATATAGGCACTACAAACTGCAAGGCATGTATATGTGACGAAGGTGGAAGGATTTTAGACATTAGGACTTTTCCTACGCCCACAAAGGTTGATGGGGAGGGTTACAGTGTTTATGACCCAGCAATCCTTTGGGATAAGGTTGAAGAGGAAGTTCTTCGGCTTGAAGGAGAATACTTGCCTTCTGCTATTGGAATTGCTGGCATGGCGGAGGCGGGAGTGCTTATAAACATAAATACAGGGGAGCCGGCTTCTGATATTATCCCTTGGTTTGATAAAAGGGGGATTGCCTTTTTTGATACGCTTAACTCTCCTGACTTCGAGAAGGAGCAGTTTTTCAAGACGGGACTTCATAATAGCTATAAATATTCAACCTATAAGCTTTTGATGCTATCCAAAAGAATGAAAATTTCAAAATGCCGGTGGCTTTCGTTGCCGGGGTATATTGCTTACAAGCTTACAGGAAGCTTTGGAGATGATTATACCCTTGCCTTAAGAACCTACGGTTTTAATATAAACGACTTATCATATGATGCAGCATTTATAAATCATCTAGGCTTCGAGGAAAATATTTTTTCGCCGCCACATCAAAGCGGAGAGATACTAGGATACACAAAACGAAATACCCCTGTTTCGGTATGCGGCCATGACCATATGTGTGCTGCATACGGAGTAGGAGCTGTAAGAGAACAAGATGTTTTTGTATCCATGGGAACTACTGCTGTAATTTTAGGCAACTTTCCCAAGCGGTTGTTAACGGAAGCGGATTTTAAGTCGGGGTATTCCTACGGCTTACATGTAATTAAGGATAAAATGACATGGCTTGGTTCTATCCAAGCGGCAGGGGGAGCTATTGACTGGTGCTTACGGGTTCTTGGGATTAAAAGCTACGGCCAAATGAAGGAGCTGCTTTCTCAAAAGCATGGGAAAATTACAGAGCTGTTGTTTTTTCCATATTTAAACGGCAGCGGAGCACCCATGCTGGATATTAATGTAAAGGGCAGCTTTTTGGGGCTGGATAGTAATACTGACAGCTGTGATATGCTATTAAGCGTGCTGGAGGGTATATCCTTGGAGCTTAGGCTTATTATTGAAGGTTCAAATAAGGAAAAGGCGCCTACTCTAAAGGTAGTGGGGGGCGTGAGCAAAAATGTTGTCCTAATGCAGCTTATGGCTGATGTGCTGGGAGCAAAAATTGAAGTATCCCAGTGTAAAGAAGCAACAGCGGTGGGAGCGGCAATGCTTGCCGCCGGAATAAATACCACAGCCTTCGCCCAAAGCCCCATAATTTATAATCCAGAGCCAAGGGTACATGAAGCCTACTCAAAAAAATATTTAAGCTACAAGGATTTTCAACTGGCACTAAGAAAATATTTTTCACAGGGCTAAATGCATTATAAAAAACAGGAGAAAACCAATGAAGGTAAAAATCGGCGTAGTAGCAGATGATGTTACAGGCGCTAACGATATAGGAATAATGTTTGCAAAGGCTGGGCTGGAAACCAACGTATACCCCTACTCCAGCTTGGACAGCATAAATATAGAGGAAGCCGTAACGGTAATAGACACAAACTCTCGCCTAGACTCAAGAGAGGATGCCTACAAAAAGGTATACACCGCAACCAAACGGCTAATGGAACAAGGCGTAACCCATTTTTATAACAAAACCTGCTCTGTGTTCCGAGGAAACATAGGTGCGGAGTTTGATGCGATGATGGACGCTTTATCAGAAAGCTTTGCCGTAGTGGTGCTTGGGTTCCCCGATAACGGAAGAACCACCGTAAACTCCATTCACTATGTAAAGGGCGTTAGGTTGGAGGACAGCCAATTTAAAAATGACCCCGTTAACCCTATGAAGGAATCAAGCCTTATAAATATTTTGTCATCTCAAACAAATGGACAGGTTACAGCCATACATAAGCAGGAGTATTCCAAAGGGACTAAGCATCTGGAGCGTTTGCTTAAAAGCGCGAAAAATGACTCAAAAAAGCAATATGTAATATTTGATGTAGAAAACAATCAAGACTTGGAGCTTATTGCAGATACAATAAAAAATCAAAGGGTAATATGCGGAGCCTCCGCCATAGCCTACTATACGGGAAAACACTTTGCTACGGGAGAAAAGGGCAGCTTTGACCCAAAGGATATTCCAAGCCGAGAAAAAGGCAGACTTATTATTGCAGGCAGCCTTACTAAGCAAACCTATGAGCAAATAGAATATATGCGAAACGCAGGAGTACTTTGTCTTGAATTTAAAACGGTTAATATTTTTGATGACGACCTTACTAAAAAAATGTCGGAAGAAATTATTTTAGACGCAGTATCAGCAATAAACAAAGGAGGCCATGTAATAATCCACACCTCCAACACGCAAAAGGCTATAAGCCTAACAAAGGAAATCGCTATAGAAAAAGGCTTGGGAGAGGTTGAAGCATCTAAGAAAATCACAGGCTATGTGGCTGATATAGCAAAAGAAATTATTTCCCAGACTGCCCAGCGCAGAATTATTATTGCCGGAGGGGAAACCTCCTCTGCATTTTGTGAGGCAATAGGCGTGGTGGGTATGAGGGTATACAGGGAAATTCAATCTGGTTTGCCCTCATGTATTACCCTTGGTGAAAATCCTATGTGGGTGGTACTAAAATCCGGTAGCTTCGGAAGCCCAGACTTTTTTCAGCAAGCTATTGAGCATTTATCATAAGGGAGTGATTATCATTAAAGCATTTTTTGATAAATATAAGGCACAGGTGGTAGACACCTTAAATGCTTTGGATACAGATATAATTGAAAAAATATATATGGCTATTGAAAAGGCTCGTACTGACGGTAAGCAGGTTTTTGTTCTTGGAAACGGCGGCAGTGCGGCGGCTGCTTCTCATTGGGTATGTGATTTTGGAAAGGGCATAAACAGGGGTGACTCCAAAAGACTGAAAATTTTCAGCCCGGGGGATAGCTTGTCCCTGCTGACTGCTCTTGGCAATGATGTCTCCTATGATGAGGTGTATAGAGAGCAGCTTAAAAATTACCTTAACCCCGGGGACTTAGTAATTTCTCTGTCTGTTTCGGGGAACTCCCCAAATTTAGTAAAGGCACACCAATACGCTAATGAAGTAGGGGCACAAACCATAGCCGTTATTGGTGACTACAACGGAGCACTGGGCGACTGCTCAACCGTTGTGCTTACCATTCCGTCAAAAAACTACGGCGTGGTAGAAGATATTCATATGTGTATTGACCATGCCATATCTCAGTACATGGCTTCACAAAACGAAAATCAAAACAAACAATAGGAGAGAGCTTTTATGACACTAAAGGAAATTTTAAAGGACACAGTAATGGGAGGGTATGCAGTCGGCTCATTTTCACCAAGGTACACGCCGATGATTAAGCCTGTTCTTATGGCGGCACATGAAAGTTGTTCTCCGGCTATTGTTCAGATTTCTCAAAAGGAGCTTAACTTATACGGTATTAAGCCGGCGGAATTTGCCAAGGAGTATTTTGCCCAGCTTAAGGCTCTTAATATTACAGTGCCTACTACACTTCACCTTGACCATACTAAGGAGTTTGACATTATAAAGGAAGCGATAGCTGCCGGGTTTGAATCGGTAATGATTGACGCATCGGAGAATGAGTTTGAGGAAAACGTTGAGCTTACTGCTAAGGTTGTGGAGTATGCCCGTAGCAGAGGGGTTAGCGTTGAAGCGGAGCTTGGGAAAATCGGCTCTACTGATATGATTGAAACAGAAAATGATAAAGAGCTTTACACAGTGCCCGAGGAGGCTAAAGCCTTTGTAGAGCAGACAGGTGTGGACGCCCTAGCTGTTTCTGTGGGAACAGCCCATGGGGTTTATACGGTGAAGCAGCCTACTGTGGATTTGGATATTATTAAAAAAATAAAAAGCCTTACAGATGTATACCTTGTCCTTCACGGAGGTTCCGGAGTTCCTGCAGAAATGGTTATTGGCTCCTACAGTTTGGAGGGCGGCGGAATAAGTAAGGTTAATATAGCTACGGATTTGGAGCTGGCCTTTTTACAGGCAATAGGCAGAAAGGAGCGCATGGACAATGCCGCCTGCCTAAGCCTTGAGGGCAGCGTCTTGGAAATAGGAAGGGAGGCGGTTAGAAAAACCGTACTGGATAAAATCTCCAATTATCTTCACAGCAATAACAAGGGCGGTGGTAAATAGTGCTTATTGGCGCAATTGACATTGGCGGAACCAAAACCATTGTAGGGGTTACAGATGAAAAGGGTAACATTGTGGAGTACGTCAAAATTAAAACTACGGATTACCCTGCCCATTTTGAAAACTGTGCCTCCCTGCTGCAACGGCTTTGCAGCAACGCCGGTATTTCAGCCATGGAGCTAAAAGGTGTGGGGATTAACCTTCCGGGTATGGTTGACATTGACAAAGGGCTTTTGATTCGCGCCCCCTTTGGAAAATGGGAGAACATTGACGTGTACAGCTTTTTTTCCACAAGGCTGGGAAACCAAAGGGTATTTATTGAGAATGACGTTAATGCTTGCGCCATTGGAGAAATGTATTTTGGTCACAAGGATAGGTATAAGGATTATATTTGGATAACCATAAGCACAGGTGTTGGAGGTGCGCTGGTCAGCGGCTCCAAGCTTATACGGGGATTTCAAGGGGTAGCCGGGGAAATAGGCCATGTTAAGGTAGAGTATGAAAAGCCCCAAAAATGCCCCTGCGGCCAATGGGGCTGCCTAGAGGCTCACGGCTCCGGCACAGCTATCACCAACGCAGTCAAGGAGCAAGTGGATGCTAGCCTAAGCTTTAAAGCGGCTTTTGCCCAAAGAGGGTTGGCGGCTGATGCAGAGGGTTGTGCAGCTCTTGTTAAGGAGGGCGTCAAGGAAGCGGAGGAGATTTATGCAAACGCCGCCGATTATTTGGCACGGGGTATTTCTTACGCAATAAACCTTCTTAATCCCGAGGCAGTAATTTTAGGTGGAGGGGTAGCAAGCTCTCTGGACATTATGCTCCCTAAAATCAACAGCAGTATTTCAAAATATGTAGTAGCCCAAGCCCATAAGGTAGATGTGATTTATACAAGGCTTGGTTATGATGCGGCTTTTTTAGGTGCAGCAGCACTTGTTTTAAATAACTATAATTAAAGGAGTGTAAAAAAT
>CAYWBF010000151.1:0-6632 GCA_964456085.1 uncultured Eubacteriales bacterium | reverse complement strand
AGCCCCTTAAGGTTGCCCTTGGGAATAACACACTGGGTAAAGCCCAGCTTAGCAGCCTCCAACACTCTTTTTTCTGCAAAGCTAACTGCACGTATTTCTCCGGCCAAGCCTATTTCTCCAAAAATCATTGTGTATGGGTCTATAGCCTTATTTCTATAGCTGGAGGCAAGGGCGCTAACTACTGCGGCATCAAGAGAAGGCTCTACAACCTTTAAGCCTCCGGCAATATTCATGTAGGTATCATAGGTTGCAAGCTGTAGCCCCACACGTTTTTCCAGCACGGCAATAAGCATAATCACTCTGTTATAATCAAGCCCTGTAGCCATACGCCGTGGAGTACCGAAGGTTGAAAATCCAACTAGCGCCTGCACCTCAGCAAGTAGAGGTCGTGTGCCCTCTAAGCTGCATGTAATGCATGAGCCGCTTACTCCAACCGTTCTGCCGGACAGCATATATTCCGAGGGGTTTGAGATTTCGCAAAGTCCCTGCTCCTTCATTTCAAAAACCCCAATTTCGTTGGTGCTGCCGAAGCGGTTCTTTACGGCACGAATAATTCTGTAGCTTTCCCGTTTTTCACCCTCAAAATACAGTACAGTATCTACCATATGCTCCAGCACTCTCGGCCCGGCCAGCGAGCCTTCCTTAGTAACATGCCCAACAATAAAAATGCTTATGCCTTCACTTTTAGCAAGCTTCATCAAGGCTTGGGTACATTCCCTAACTTGAGTGACGCTGCCGGGGAGGGAGCCTATTTCTTCATTATAAATGGTTTGAATGGAGTCAATAATTACCAGCCAGGGCTTGCACTGATTAATGGCGCCTATTATGGAAGCCAAACTGGTTTCGGATAGCAGCAACAGTCCGCCCCAGGTAACCTCCAGCCGTTTGGCTCTCATATTTATTTGAGCAACAGATTCTTCACCGGAGACATAGAGGATTTTTTTGCCACCAGAGCCTATGGCTTGACAGAGCTGAAGCAGCAGGGTAGACTTCCCTATTCCTGGGTCGCCCCCAACCAGGGTAAGGGAGCCTTCTACAATTCCACCGCTTAGCACTCTGTCCAGCTCTCCTATTTTTGTGGGGGTTCTAAGCTCCTCCACTGGTGCTATGCTGTTAAGGCTTTGAGGCTGATTCACCTTGCCTAGCAGAGTGGTTTGCTTGCTTGATTTTTGTACCTCTCTAACTTCCTCCTCCAAGGTGTTGTAGGCTTCACAGCTAGGGCACTTGCCAAGCCACCTTGGAGTTTCATAGCCGCATTGGCTGCATATGTAAAGCGACTTAAGCTTTGGCATGTTTGCTAATCCCCCTAAAAAAGGCTATAACAGAAGGGGGCGTTTTAAAAGCGCCCCGGTTAGTTATAGCCGCAGCTTCTATTTCTTTTCAATTTTAACCGCTTGCTTGCCTACAGTTAAATCAATGCTAAAATTTATTTTGCCGGAAAGGTTTGACTTAGCGTCGCCTACGCTTTGCTCGTCGATAGAAATTGCGTATTGGGTATCAGGCTCAAGCTCCATAATGATTTTTGTATCCTCGAAACCGTCAATGGAGAAGCTTGCACTTTCCTCGCTTATGCTTAAGCCAAAAACAGCAGAGCCCGGAACTGATTCAAACAAAAGCCGGCCGTTTTTTTCAAGCCGGGTAAGCTCCTTGTGTGTTTTTACCTTATAAACGTCCCCAAACGCTTCAAAATCATTAACCTTCTTTTTGTCCTTCACCAAAAAGTCTCCGAAGCTAAGTAAGCCGTCGGCTTCTATGCGTATACCTTCCTCAATAACTGTTGGTGTTGCCATTTCTTCACCGCCTTTATTATATATAACAATTATTATAGCACAAATTTTTGATTTATGCTAATTTTTTTGCAAAACAAAAGGGAACAAGTTAGGCTAGTCTACATATATTATAATATCGGAAGCTAGGGGCAGCCCTTCCTTCCGTTGCTCAAAACTAGCATGAGGAGGAACATAATGAATGAGCTTATAAATAATGAGCTATTGATAATTCTCAACAGCTTGTTTCCAGTAGTTGGAACTATTTTAATGGGCTTTATAACTAATGAGCTGCTTCCTGTAATAAAGCAGCACTTTACAAAACAGCAGCTTCAAAACGCATACAGCCTTGCACAAATAGCCGTAAAGGCAGCCGAGCAAAGCGGCTTTGTCAATACGGCGCAAGAGAAAAAGACTTATGTATTTCAGTATTTGAAATCAAAGGGGCTTAAGGTTACCGATGATGATATAGAAAAATTAATAGAGGCGGCGGTCTTAGAGTTAAAGAAAGGACTTGAGCTAAAATGATAGACAGCAGACGACTTGAGGACCTTAACCCCATTATGAGGGTTTTAGTTACAGCATTTTTAAAGAAGGCAGAGGAACAGGGAATACCTGTTGTAATAACCTCAACCTATAGAGATGCAGAGTGCCAAAATAAATATTTCAACGCAAAGCCTCCCGTTACCACAGTGCGTGGAAATTATTCCTATCACCAGTGGAGGGTGGCTGCAGATATTGTACCTAGAGATGAAAAGGGTAACCCAACTTGGTCGCCAAAGGACCCGGGGGTTTGGAACAGGCTTGGAGAAATAGGCAAGTCTGTGGGCTTGGAATGGGGCGGCTCATGGAGCGGCTTTGTTGATAAGCCACATTACCAATGTACCTTTGGTTTTACCTGCAACGATTTTATTAAAGGGGTACCAGTACCAACGCAGGTTAAAAAAGGCTGCGGCGATAAAATTTTTGTTGCCATGCTTCAAAATGTACTAAATAAAACAGGGGCAAAGTTGGTTGTTGACGGAATTTTCGGCAACGGCACAGAAGCCGCCATAAAGAACTTTCAGAAAACCCAAGGCCTGCCGGAAACAGGAGTAGTGGACGCAATAACGTTGGATAGGTTACACTAGGGAGTTTGGGGGAGTGTAGCTCCCCCAAGACTTTATAAATGATAAGAGAGCTTACTCTAATTGGCAGAACCTATAGACAAATAAAAAAGCGCCGATAAAACGATTGATGATTCGTTTTATTGGCGCTTTTATGATTTTGAAATAAAATTATGCTTTACCGGCAACCATTTGATTAGGTATATGTTAACCCAACAAACGACTATATATCCTCAACCCCTTGACTTTTTCACTATGCTGTGCAAGAATATATGAATTAAACTAGGGATTTTGGGGGGTGTAGCTCTCCCAAGACTATATTTATTAATGATAATGAAAGGCAAATAAATGAACAACGTATATAAATCCTCATCGGCATTTGAAACTATGAAAATTGCCGAGGAAATAGGGAAAGACGCTCAAAAGAATCAGATATATTGTCTAAGCGGCGAACTGGGTGCTGGGAAAACCGCATTTACCCAGGGCTTTGCTAAAGGTCTTGGGATTAGTACGCCCATTACCAGTCCTACCTTTACTATAATCAATGAATATTTAGAAGGACGGCTTCCCCTGTATCACTTTGATACCTACAGAATCTCCAGTCCGGAGGAGATGGAGGATTGCGGCTACGAGGAGTATTTTTATAGCGGAGACGGCGTATGCGTTATTGAATGGGCTGAGCTTATTTCGGACATAATTCCTCCCGATGCTGTTTGGATTAGGATAGAAAAGGTAATGGAGCAGGGTGAAGATTTTAGGAATATTTACGTAGGGGGCAACAAGAAATGATAATTTTGGCTATGGATACTACGGCATTGGTTGCTTCCGTGGCTATTGTGGACGAGCATAGGACTATCGCAGAGATAACCGTTAATAATAAGAAAACCCATTCCCAAATGCTTATGCCCATGATTGCAGAGGCTTTTAAAAAGGCTGAAATCAGCCCGAGCCAGCTGGACTATATAGCTTGCGCCGGAGGACCCGGCTCCTTTACGGGACTTAGGATTGGCATTGCTACGGCAAAGGGGCTTGCTCATAGTCTTAACAAACCTGTTATATCTGTTCCTACCCTTGACGCTCTTGCATATAATATATTTGATGTAAATAAAATAATTGCTCCGATAATGGACGCAAGACGCGGGCAGGTTTATGGGGCTATTTACTCCGGGACAAAGAGGCTTTCCGAATATTATGCACTACCTATAGACGAGGTTTTGGACATGGTGAGCGCATATAATAAGGAAGCAATTTTTTTGGGTGACGGAGTATACCCGTATAAAAGCCTTATTTTAGAAAAAAGTAAGGCATTTTCTTTAGCGCATATAAATATGAACCTTCAAAGAGCGGCATCTGTAGGGGCAGTAGCCCTAAGCCTTGCAGCAGAGGGTCAGGCCGTGGATTATAAGGAGCTAAAGCCATTTTATTTAAGATTATCTCAAGCAGAACGAGAAAAAAATAACAGACTTCCAGAATAATAGCTTTCTACCAAACCTCAAAGCAGTAGAAAGCTGGAAAAGGTCAAAGGTTAAGGTTGAAAATATGGTTAAAATAGAAAAAATGCAGCCGGAGCACATAGATGGGGTGCATGAGATTGAGCTGGATAGCTTTTCTATCCCATGGTCAAAGCACGAGTTTCGCAGCGAGCTTGAAAAGGAAAAGCTTGCTATTTATTATGTGGCCATAGTAGACGGAAAGCCAGTGGGCTACGCCGGTATGTGGCATGTGGTGACGGAGGGGCATATTACAAACATAGCTGTAAGCCCAGGGTTTAGACGAAAGGGCGTAGGAGCAGCGCTCCTTGAAAGGCTTATAGAAACCGCCAAGGAAAAGGAAATGCTAGGGATAACCCTTGAGGTTAGAATGAATAACGAAGCGGCTCAGAAATTATATACAAAATACGGTTTTAAGCACGAAGGCATAAGAAAGGGATATTATTCCGACACAGGCGAGGACGCTTTAATAATGTGGAAATATTTTTAAGAGGTGAAGAAATGGCGAGGGAATTACACTATTCCAAACTGAAATGTTTTTTGGACCCGGCTTTAATAAATTTTGAAACCACCAATGAGGTTGAGCCTACCAACAACCTTATAGGGCAAAAGCGTGCAGAAAAGGCGCTGGATTTTGGTCTAAGCGTTAAGCATAAGGGCTACAACCTTTATGTGAGCGGCAGTATAGGAACAGGTAAAACCACCTTTGCCGAAAGCTTTGCAAGAAAGCATGCCGAAAAGGAGTATGTTCCTGAGGATTTATGCTATATATATAATTTTAAGGAGCCAAAATGCCCTAGGGTCTTAAGAATGCCTGCCGGAACGGCCGTTATTCTTAAGGAAGATATGGAGGAGCTTATAGCAAACCTCCAAAAGGAGCTTCAAAAGGCATACAGCGCCAAGGATTTTGAAAGCAACAAAACCGAAATTGTAAGAGAATATCAATTAAAACGTGACGAAGTAATAAAATATATGACTGACGAAGCCAAGGAACAAAATTTTGGGGTGAAGTCTACCAGCTCCGGTATTTATTTTATGCCTATTGTAAATGGAGAGGTTATTTCGGAGGAGCAGTTCGACGAGCTATCCCAAGACGAAAAGGACGCAATCTCTGTAAACTCCGAGGTTATTCAAAAAAAGGCATCGGATTTTATGCGCCAAATAAAGGATTTTGAAAAGGATACCAAGGCGGCTGTTGAAAATTTAGAATTTTCGGTTGGATTGTTTACTGTAGGATACTACTTAAGCAGGGTAGCTGAAAAGTATGAGGACAACGAAGCGGTACAGGAATATTTAAAGGAAGTAAAAGAAGATATTTTAAATAATCTTGAGGATTTTATTGAGCAGGAGGCAGAGGAGGAGGAATCTCTCCAAGCCATTTTGCCTTGGTACAATAAAAAAAGCCAGGAGGATTTGCTGGCTAAGTACAAGATTAATGTACTTACGGATAATTCAAGGCTTAAGGGTGCGCCGGTTATTGTGGACTTTAATCCTACCTACACAAACCTTGTGGGTGAAACGGAGTACGACAACGAATACGGTAGCCTGTCCACGGATTTTATGAAAATAAAGCCGGGACTTCTGCACAAGGCTAACGGTGGGTATTTAATTTTATCAGCCCATGATGTTCTTACAAACAACCACTCCTGGGAGGCTATACGAAAGGTGCTGCTTACGGAGGAGATTGTAATTGAGCCGCTTAAGGAATTTATGACGGGGCTTACAGTTTCCGGTATAAAGCCAGAGCCGCTCAAAACCTCCGTTAAAATTATTCTTGTGGGCAGTCCTTTTTACTATAGCCTTTTGTACGAATATGATACGGAATTTCAGAAGCTGTTTAAAATTTGTGCCGACTTTGACGTTGAGATGAGTTTTAACTCCACAACAGTTCAGGAGACTATAGGATTTATTAAGCGGTTTGTGGAGGAAGAAAACTCCTTGGAGTTTGACTATCGTGCGGTTATGAGGGTGCTGGAATACTCAACCAGATTGGCTGAAAATCAAAATAAGCTAACCACTCGGTTTAATAAACTTAAGGATTTGTTGATTGAAAGCCATACATGGGCAAAGCTTGATGAGGCTGACTTAGTTGCCAACAAGCATGTTGTTAAGGCAATTGAGGAGCGTGAATACAGGCTTTCCATGTATGAGGAGAAGATTACAGAGCTGATTGACAAGGGTACTATTTTTATAGATACCTCGGGTAAAAAGGTTGGGGAAAACAACTCCCTTGCTGTTATTGACCTGGGGGATTATGTGTTTGCTACCCC
>CAYWBF010000150.1:0-6668 GCA_964456085.1 uncultured Eubacteriales bacterium | reverse complement strand
AGGTAGGCTATTCGGGAAAGGCTGTTACTGTTGGTGCTATAGATGGACTTAAAATTGAGGGGCTTTCCTTACATATATATGGGAAGGAAGCCTTTGGTGAGAAGCGGAAAATGGGGCATTTTACCGTTACCGCTCCAACACTTGCTCAAGCTATGGAAAAAGCACAGAAAGCCTCGAAGCTAATTAAAGTAATTGGAGATGAAGAAAAATGAGTTTGGTTGGAATAGTGATGGGCAGCGACTCGGATTTGCCCTGCATGAGCGAAGCCGCAAAAATGCTGGAGCAATTTCAAATAAAATTTGATATAACAATACTTTCTGCCCACAGAACACCCAAAAGACTTGAGGAATATGCAGCACAGGCAGAGGAAAAGGGTATAAAGGTAATTATTGCAGGGGCAGGGGGGGCAGCTCACCTCCCCGGAATGGTTGCCGCATTTTCTGCAATTCCTGTAATTGGGGTGCCCATTAAAACAAGCACCTTGAGCGGTGTGGACTCACTGTATTCTATTGTTCAAATGCCTGCAGGTGTTCCTGTTGCTACGGTGGCTATTGGTGGAGGGGCAAACGCAGGTATTCTTGCCGCACAAATTATTGGCTCCTTTGATACGGAAGTACGGCGGCGGGTTTGGGACTACAAAAAATCATTGGAGGAAATGGTGCAAAAAAAAGCTGCTTCCTTAGAAGCAGAGTATGGTAACTAGAAGCAATTGTAACGTGCTTTAACACGCCCATGAGCGAAAGGTTTGATTTTATGAAAAAGAGACATACATTTTTATTTATTGGGTTAACCATTTTACTAGTATGCTCCATAGCATTAAACATTTATTTAGTACCACGTTTATCAAGTGGTGGAGAATTTGGCATGGTATCATTTTCAAATGCCAATTCAAGAGACACCTATTTTACGGTACACAATGTCAAAGCTGCCCATGAAATAAGCACCGGTAAGGGTATTAAGGTGGGAATTATGGACTGGAGCTTTGGGTATAGTGCTCACAAAGACCTTTATGCTGACGCAGTGAATTTTAGTGAGAACAAAGACGCTCTTGAAAATGAGCATCACGGATTTTGGATGGCAACAGTGCTTAAAGAAATCGCCCCCGATTGTGAGATTTATGCCTTATCCACCACTGATATGAGCGAGGACAAAATGGTAGAC
Organism: uncultured Eubacteriales bacterium; assembly: GCA_964456085.1. Taxonomy (GTDB): domain Bacteria; phylum Bacillota; class Clostridia; order Lachnospirales; family CAYWBF01; genus CAYWBF01. The sequence continues at coordinate 5,507 of CAYWBF010000150.1, read as the reverse complement.
AACATGGTCAAAGCAATTGATTGGGCTATAGAAAAAGATATTGATGTACTTACTTATTCAAACGCACCTTTTTCAGAAAAAAACCGACCAAAAATTGACGAAGCTGTGGAGAAAGCTATAAATAATGGAATTGTAACTACTTTCATTCATTATGACAGTCCAAACAATTTATTCCCTGACGGCTTCTTTGAATATTCTGATGGTAATCGAGATGCCGATGTGAATATTCTGCACTATGATTACAATCATTTATTTCTCAACAAATATGAGAAATTCATTGGCTTTCAAGGTGACTATTCAAAAATCAAGTCAGGTGACGATGTTCCTTATTTATCTATGTCCTCAACATCGCCTGTACTGGCTGGCTTTGTAGCCATATTAAAGTCCATTAATCCGGATTTATCTCCAATGGAGTATAAAGAGATTTTGGTTAAAACCAGTTATCAGAAAGAATACTATGATTGGGGATTTGGCAGAAATACTAATATACCCCATGTGGCGGATATTGGAAAAGCTGCCTCATATATGGTAGAGAATTATTAATTTTTGGATAAATGGAAAGGGCTTGTTGAAGTGTTTTTACTTCAGCAAGCCCTTTTCTGTTTGAAAAAAAGTTAGTCTTGGGGGAGCAACACTCCCCAAAACCCACTAGTTTATTGATGTATCTCCTCAATATAGCTTACACCCTCCAAAAGACTTAACGTTTCCATAACTTGAGCGTGTTCTATTTTTCCTCTAGTGCCCACTGTTACCATAGCTGACACAGGGCTTGTTTTATCCCCTTTTTTCTTTGTTATTTCAATATCGGACACATACATGTCAAGAGTTTTTATATGCTCAATAAACTTGCTAACCTCGCCAATTCCACGAAACTCTACATACAATAGCATAAATCGGGAATTTTCCGATACAAACCTTGAAATGGCACCAAGCATGTTCATTGCAATAAACAAAGCTGCAAAGCCTAAAATAGCCCCCTCGTAAAAGCCAATGCCTACTGCAAGGCCAAGGGAAGCTGTAGCCCATAAGCCGGCCGCCGTTGTTAGGCCTCTTACCTGGCTATGACCTGTGACAATAATTGTGCCTGCGCCAAGGAAGCCTATACCGCTTATTACCTGGGCAGCAATACGAGATGGGTCTTGAGTTCCGTACACTTGGGCAATGTATTGGTTGGTCAGCATAGCAAGTGTGGCCCCAAGGCAAACAACCATATAAGTTCTAAAACCTGCAGCACGTTTTTTCTTTCCACGCTCAATACCTAAAAGCCCTCCGAATGTCATTGCTAAAATCATTCTTATTATTACTGAAAGAATATTTACTTGATGTAAGTCTATTACTCTGCCTAGTAACTGAAGCATAGTTTTCCCCCTAATAAAAATAGCCCATGGGTATCCATGGGCTTTATTTGCGTTTATAGTTTATGCGTTTAAGCTGTTTAAATCTATCTGCTTAGCATCGCCCCAAACCCGTTCAAGGTTATAGAATTCTCTATCTTCCTTATTAAATATATGAACAATTATATCGCCAAAATCTAGTAAAATCCAAGTGGAATTTTGTGCGCCTTCCTTTGACTTTAAAAGTATACCAATTTTTGCCAGCGCTTCTTCAACTGCGTCGCAAAGAGAGGATAGGTGATTTATGTTGTTGCCGCTTACAATAATAAAATAGTCGGCCATTACGGAAACGTTGTGAATATCCAGAGCCACAATGTCCGAGCCGAATTTTTCGTCTAAAATTTTATATGCTACCTTTAGTGCCTGTAAATCGTCATATTGTTTTTCCAAAATTTTTCCCCCTAAATATATTTATCTTTTAAAGCAATTGTATTCTTCAAAAATTCAAGAGCTTCTATGCTAAGTACATGAATAGCTCTCTTTTTTTTCTTGTTGTCGGAGATTGTTGCCTCAATAGTTGTCAAAACTGCCAAATCCAAATCCTTATAGGCAAAATGCCGTATTTCTTCAAGCCCCTCGTAATTATCTCTACCTGGTTCAATGGCATCGGCAACAAAAATAATTTTGTCAAGCAAGGTCATGTTTGCCCTGCCTGTAGTATGAAATCGTACAGCGTCAAGAGTCAGCTTGTCCTGTATCCCAAAATCATAATAAGCTATTTCGGCAGAAATAAAGCTGTGGGTAAGCTCGGGTTGGGCAGTCAGGATATCATCTAAGGGAATATTATATTCCTTGCACATAGAAAGCTTTTTCGGGTTGGGAATATCTTTGGCAATATCATGGAGTAATGCCGCCAAGAAAGCTCTGTCTTTGTCACTGGCATAAAATTCTGCAAGCTTTACCGCTTCCTCAGTAACCCCAAGGGTGTGCTTATAACGCTTTGCAGTTAAATCCCTTTTCAGCCTTCTGTATATAGATGCAAGAAAGTCGTTTTCTGTATCTCTATAAAGCCCATGCTTAGTAATATACTGATTCACAAATGGAGGCACAAAGTCCTCCACTGATTCACCCAGTCTTATCTTGCTTCTTATGGTAGTTGAAGAAATGTCAATATTAAGCGTATCCAAAAAGTGCAGCTTAACATTATAGTCCTTTTTTAAAATTTCAACCTGCCTTTGAAGGCTTAGCTCATCAAACCCAGGCCGTGTTACTGCTACAAAGCTACACATGGACAGTAGCTTTTCCGAATCCTTCCAAGAAAAAATCTCCAAAATCGCATCTGCACCAGTTATAAAGAAAATCTCACAGTCGGCTCTGCATAGCTTTTTAAGAGCGCTTATAGTGTTTATGGTGTAGGTTAGCCCAAGGCGTTCAATCTCCATGGAAGAGGCAAAAAAATTCTCATAGCCGTTTATAGCGATGGAGGTCATTTGAAATCTGTGCCTGCCTGGGGTGATATTTGTGGTTTCTTTATGAGGAGGTCTGCCTGTGGGAATAAATAAAACAGCTTCAACCCCTAGCTTTCTTTTTACCTCTTTAGCAACAGCCAAATGCCCGTTATGTATAGGGTCGAAGGTGCCTCCCATAACTGCAATGGATTTTTTGCTTTTTAAAATAAAGTTTTCCATATGCTCTCCAAAATTTTCTTATACTTAAATAGACCTCTTTTGAAACCTGCTGTTGCCGGATTTGTAAGATATTTTTTCGTCAGACAAGGAAACGGCGACGACGCATACTCGAAGAAAGTATGCTAGGAGCGGCTGACGAAGTATGGCGGAAAAATAGCCGCAAAGACGGTGGTATGAGGTTTCAGAAGAGGTCTAATAGGAGTGGTGTATTAAAGCTGTTGAGCTGACTTTTTTCAACAGCTTTAATACACCACCGGGTAGGTAATAAAAAAGGCGGCTAAGCCGCTTTTTTAACCTATGGAGTCTACAGCCTTGCCTGCGCTTTGGCTTCCGGCTGCTTTCCCCTCTAGCATGGCAGATTTCCACATATCACGAAATTCCCTTATTAAATCTCTTACCTCCATAAGAATCTTCTTGCTTTTGGTAGTATTTGCGTCTATCAGCCTTCTATAAATATATTCGTACATCATATCAAAGTTTTTTGATACTTCGTAGTTTCTGTTTAATGTAAGCTGAAATTCACGAATAATTTGCTGAACCTTAACAATTAGGTTGTGAGCATTTTCAATTTCCTGATTCTCTATAGCGATAATAGCTTGGTTACAAAATTTTAGTGCCCCTTCATAAAGCATTAGGGTTAGATCCTCCTTAGAGGAGGTGAGAACTGAGTTTTGCCTGTATTTATTATATGGGTTGGGTGCGGGCATTTTTTCCTCCTATCGAAAAACTTAGCTTTTTTCATCAACGATAAGGCCCACCAGCTCCCACATCTTGGCTATAGAATCCAGTATCTTCTTGGGAGGGATTTCCCTTATCACATCTTTTGTATCAGAATCTATAACCTTAACGTGAATCATATTAGTAGGCTTATGAACTTCATAAGAAAGCTGAGTAAAGGTTCCTTCCAGCTTTTTGTTAGCTTGCTTAAAAATTGAAGCGATTTCCTTATCAGAAACTTTTGTACTGTCTTCTGTCTTTTCTGAGTCAAAGTTTACTTTTTTAGAGCTTTGATCGGAGGCAGACCGTTCGTTAACGTTTGCTATGTCTGAATTACCTCTAACCTCTACTAGCCTAGGCCTTACTTCTTGTACTTGTTGAACAGGCTGTACAGGCTGAACTTGCTTTAAAGCATAAATTGACTGACTATCAAATTCCATTTTAATAGACCCCCCTATTAGGAAAAATTATTTCTTTTTGTCAAAGGCAGAGTATGTGTCGTAGAAATTATTTCTATTATTAAATCTGGTGTTAATATTTTTACTCTTGGTTATGTCACGCAGATTAACTTGAATCGCTTCAAGCTCTTCCTTTGCGGCAGAAATATTTTTTTCCTCAAATTTTATTATTTCCATAGAAATATTTTTTATTTCAGCCAAAGCACCCTTCTCATCCGTAAGAAGGGTGTTAGTGGCTAATTTAGCTATTTCAGTGTCAATGTTTTTTAAGCTAGTTATGAGCAGCTCTCTTTTAGAAACCATTTGTGCATAGTCATCTATGGCACCCTCCTCAGAGGAAGGGGTAGCGGACTTAGTAAGCTCCAAAATCTCTAAAAGCAAAGCTCGTTTTTTTTCAATGGCTGATTCTAAATCCATTAGTTCCAAATTACATGCCTCCCATTAGGGACTGCACATAACTCATTTGACCTGATGACTGGTTCATAGCGGCTTCAAGCTTAGAGAATTGTATATAATAGTCATTTTCTTTTCTAGTCAAATACTCCATCATAGAAAGTATTCTTTCGTCATAGTCGTTAATTTTGTAGTAAAGATCACTTTGCTTGTCAGATTCAATAATACCTGCTTTATTAGAGATTCTTCCGTCGATAGAAAGCGCATTGTTAAAAATGTCGTAAAGTCTTTCAGACAGTCCTTCGTCTCTGAGTCTAGCGTTATAATTGGTTTTGTCTTTTATTCCTACAGTAATGTTGGAGGATTTTGTGAAAAGTGTAATTACATCGTCACCACGTTCCTCCAAAGCTTTTGTAAGCTTTGCTTCATCAATAATCAGCTTGCCCCCGTCCTTCACAAGCTTTGATGTATCAATGCCGATTTCAAATAAGCTAATGGTTTTGCCATCGCCAAGGGCAACCTTTTCATAAAGCATGGTTCGCATTTCTTGTACAAGGGAACGAGTGATATCATCTCTGTACAAAACCCCTTGCTTAGCTTTCTCTTCCCACAACTTTATTTCATTTTCGGTCATGCCCTTTTTTTCTTCTTCTGTCAATGGCTCGTAATAGTCATACTTACCGCTCTTTGCTCTTCCGGTGTTAGTAAGCTTGTTAAAACCTGCAATCAATTCGTTATATGCGTCAACGAAGTTTTTAATTTTTTTGACAGTTTCGGCTGTGTCTTTTTTAGTCTCTACGTTTACACCATCAGTGTCAGTTTTGAAATTTAAGGTTATTTTATTTCCGTCGTAAGTGTAAGTGTTTGAGGTTGTATAAAATTGCTGACCGTCAATTACGAAATCGGAATCCTTTCCT
>CAYWBF010000149.1:0-6671 GCA_964456085.1 uncultured Eubacteriales bacterium | reverse complement strand
CGTAGGTGATGGTATTAACGATGCTCCTGTACTTGCTCGTGCTGATATTGGCGTCGCTATGGGTGGGATAGGCTCTGACGCTGCAATCAACGCCGCCGACATTGTAATTATGAACGACGACATAAAAAAAATAGCCACCTCCATAAAAGTATCAAGGAAGACAAGGCTGATTGTAATTCAAAATATTGTCCTATCCTTGGGAGTGAAGGCTATTATTATGGTTCTTGCTTTTTTGGGTATTACCTCTATTTGGTTTGCAATATTTGCAGATGTTGGGGTTGCGCTTTTGGCAGTATTAAATGCGCTAAGGGTTGCTCTGCCCGGCGAGGGAAAATAGAAAAAAAGGTTGATGCAAAGCCAAAATGGTTTTGCTTCAACCTTTTTTGTTGTGCCCGGAGAAATTTCGATTTCATTAGGATGGTTGGGGGAGCACAGCTACCCCAAGAGTTTAAATCTTAACATTTTATTAAGCTTCCCAAAACAGCCTTATATAGTAATGCATTAACCGCTTGGCTGTATTCCTTTAGCATAAAAAGCGCATAGCCTTCTAAATGCATTTCGCTGTTATCCTCTAAATATTCTGAAACTGTTTGCTTAATATTTTCCCAGTTTTTCTTAAACACGGCGTTATATAAGGTGTCCATTGCCTTTTGTGTACATAAAGCTTTGTTTTTTTCAAGTACGATTTTTGAAAGCAGCCACACAAGCCCGTCTAAATCCACAAGAGGGCTTTGCAGTTCAAAATAATGTAGATTATTAATTTTTCCGGTATGAAAATCACGTTCGGTCTGTACCTTCTTACCGTTATTAATAAAAAGTGTCCTGAACAACGCCTCGTAATCTTCGGTATAATATGTTGTAACAGCCATAGCATCACTTCCTATTTGGCTTTAAAAAATTATATGCTGGTTTTAGTCCCAATTTACGTTGTACCCTCTTTCTTCTTCTTGGCCTTTTTTCTTTTTGCTATAAGACCGCCGATTTTTCCGCTTTCTTTGGCAGTGAGGGATTTCCAGCCACTTTCGTTAACCTTGTCCATAAGCCCTAGCTCCTCTGCAATCTCCAGCTTAAGGCTCTCATTTATTTTTTTTATGTTCAAGTAAACACCTCCAAGAGCATTTCTTATAAGATTAAAAAAATTGAGGTATTTCACTATTATTTACATAATTGCAAAAATTAATCATATGTTCAAGCAACAAAAGTGCTAAAACAAGCAAGGGTTTTAGCACAATCATCACACAGATGCCTGCTGTGCCATGGATTAGACGTGTCTAAATATGCTAGCTTATATAAACACGTCTAATCCATGACTTTCTATTGTTTGCAAATAATATTGAAATATTCAAGAAAAAAGTATATTATATAAATTGAAGGTATTTTTTAGTATTTAGAGCAATTTAACAAAATGTTGCCAGGCTCGGCGTAAAAATAACGAACGCTTCAACGTTATTTTTGCGAAGTACGCTGACTAGCATTTTAAAATTGCTATAGACGAATTAACATAAGAGAATTTAATCATAGATTAAAATTGTAAAATTTGGAAAGAATTTAAATACTCATGACGAAGGGAGAACGAGTAATGTTTTCAAGAGATTTAGGAATTGATTTGGGTACTGCCAATACGTTGGTTTTTATAAAGAATAAAGGTATCACCGTAAACGAACCCTCTGTGGTGGCTGTTAACACCTCCACAAACGAAATTTTGGCCGTGGGCAACGATGCCAAGCAAATGATTGGTCGTACGCCGGGGAGTATCATAGCCATACGCCCTATGAAGGACGGTGTTATTGCCGATTTTGAGACAACACAGGCAATGCTTAGGTATTTTATTAACAAGTCGTACCAAAGAAATTTTTTCTCTGCAAGACCGAGGGTTATTGTTTGTGTACCCTCGGGAGTTACGGAGGTTGAGAAAAGGGCGGTTATTGAGGCTACTATTTCAGCCGGAGCAAAGGAACGTAACGCATATCTAATCGAGGAACCAATGGCGGCGGCTATCGGTGCAGGGCTTCCTGTGGAGGATCCTACAGGCAGTATGGTTGTTGATATTGGAGGGGGTACAAGCGAGGTTGCTGTTATTTCTCTTGGGGGAATTGTAACAAGCAAGTCCTTAAGAATAGCCGGTGACGAGCTTGACGACCATATAGTGAATTATATTAAAAAGGAATATAACTTAGCCATTGGCGAGCGAACAGCCGAATATTTAAAAATGAACATAGGCAGCGTTTATCAGTCCAGCAGAGATGTGATAATGGACGTAAGAGGAAGGGATTTAATAACAGGCCTTCCAAAAACAATAACCATTTCTTCCTTTGAAATCAATCAGGCTATACTTGAGCCGGTTAGCGCGATTATTGACGCTATTAAGTTTACATTGGAAAAAACTCCTCCAGAGTTGGCATCGGATATTATGGAATCGGGCATAGTCCTTACCGGGGGAGGGGCACTTTTAGGGGGGCTTGACCAGCTTATTAGCTTTGAAACAGGAATCCCTGTTAACATCGCTCCAGATCCACTAGGCTGCGTTGCTCTTGGGACAGGGCTTGTGCTGGAGCATATTAATACCTTGAAAAATGTACTTATTTCCCCTAGAAAGCTTAGGGCGTAAAAAAACCTTTCACTTATTTTACGGAAAGGTAAGGTAGATAATGGATTTTTTGTCAAGGCATAAAAAGGCTTTTATAGTAACTGTTTCCATAGTACTAATCATAATGAGTATCACAACAATGATTTTAAGGGATAGCCCATCCTTTATAGAGGACGGCTTAGGATTTGTGCTTATTCCTGTCCAAAGTGGATTGTTTGCTGTTAAATCATGGGTTTCTGATAAGGTGAGCTTTGTTAAAAACATAACAGAGCTTGAAAAGGAAAACCAGCTTTTAAGGCTTGAAAATGATGCCCTAGAATCTGAGAACAGGCGGCTTAAAATTATTGAGGAGGAAAATATACAGCTTAACAAGCTTTTTGAAATAAAACAGCGCTATGCTGAATTTAAAACTGTTGGGGCACAGGTTATTGCAAAGGACCCGGGCAACTGGTATGACGCCTTTGTTATTAATAAAGGAAGAAGCCATGGGCTTGAAAAAAATATGGTAGTTTTGGCCGAGGGAGGTCTTGTGGGTAGAATCATTGAGGCCGGGGCAACCTATTCTAAGGTTGTTTCTCTCATTGACGACCAAAGCACCATTGCTGCCAAGGTTGCACGTACCCAGGATTTAGGCTTTGTACGTGGTGACATGCAGCTTATGGCTGAGGGCTTTTGTAAAATGGATAATATAGAAAAAAATTCGGAAATAAATGAGGGTGACGAAATTATTACATCACACCTAAGCAGCATATATCCTCCCGGCATAACCATAGGCTATGTTCGAGAGGTTAAGACGGAGCCTAAGGGGCTTACGAAGTATGCGCTTATAGAGCCTGTGGTGGATTTTAAATATATAGAGCACGTTCTTATTGTTTTGGACAAAACAGAGCCGGTGGAGGAGTAGCTAATGAGAGTAATTCTTTTTGGACTTACAATTGTTATTAACTTCATTATTCAAACCTCCTTCCTACAAAATATAGAGATTATTGGTGTAAAGCCCAATACAGCTATAATAATTATTGTTTCCTACGCCATACTGCGAGGTGATTTGGAGGGAGCGATTTTTGGCTTCTTTGTGGGGTTAATGCAGGATATATTCTTTGGGCGGTATATAGGGCTATATGCTTTACTTGGTATGCTGACAGGCTTTGTGTGCGGCAAGCCCTTTAAGGATTTTTACCCCGAGAATTACTTGCTTTCCTTTTTTCTTGTTGCTATAAGCATTGTATCCTATGAATTTATTTTTTATTTTGTAAATTTCTTGTTTAGAGGAAAGGTCGAGTTGGGTCTTTATTTAAGGAAGGTAATTATTCCCGAGGCTGTCTATACCACAATTTTGACAGTGCCAATTTATCCCATAATATACTTTATAAACGCCAAGGTGGAAAAGCATGAAAGCCTTACTAGAAAGCTGTTTTAGGAGTTGACGTTATGGAAAATTACTTTTGGAAGGATATTTATAACTTTTTTACAAATAGGCTGTTAATTTTGTTTTTATTTATATGTATACTGTTTTACGTCGTAGTAGCTAGGTTATTCGACCTGCAAATCGTCCGTGGAGAGGAAATTCAGAGCGAGCTTAGCAACACCGTAGTAAGGGAGCTTACTATTCAAGCCCCAAGAGGCAGTATTTATGACCGTTACGGACGTCCATTGGCTATAAATCAGACAACCTATACCGTTAACTTTGATTTAAGCGTTAATGTTGATGACTTAAATAGGGTTTTGCTGGATTTTATTAAGCTATGCGAGGAAAATAACGAAAGCTATGTAGATGATTTTCCTATTTCCAAGGAGGAGCCTTATATTTTCTTATTTGACGGAAATATTAAGCGTGAGGAGAATTATAAAAAGGAAATGGGGCTAAAGAAAGATGACACAGCACGGGAAGCGATAGAGGAGCTTAGAAAAAGATTCAAAATTCCCGAGGATTTGCCCAATTCAGAAACCCGAAAGCTTTTGGCTCTTCGCTCTATGATTCACATGCGAAGGTTCTGGCAGTATGACCCTATTACAGTGGCGTTTTCCGTTTCTGACAAAACCATTGCAGCCATTGAGGAAGAAAACGAAAAATATCAAGGTTTCTTTATCGACGTATCCTCTTTACGGTATTATCCCATGGGGAAATATTTTTCCCATATACTAGGCAGAATAGGCAACCTTACACAGGACGATAAAAAAAACGACAAGAACAAGGAGTATTCCAGTCTTGATAAGATCGGGATTTCCGGTATAGAGCTTGCCTTTGAAAAGACGCTTAAAGGCAAAAATGGTGTTCGAACTGTTGAGGTAACAAACTGGGGCAAGCGTGTGAGAGAAGTGGAGGAAGGTACTCCTGCTGTCACAGGGAACAAGCTTTTTCTTACTATAGATGCCAGATTGCAGCAGAAGGCTTACGATATTTTGGAGGAAACACTTACGGATATTGTAAGAAGCAAGATTTTAGGCTTAGCTCCAAAGGAGGAGCCTTTATCAACAAAATCTGTGCTGATTTCCATTTTAAGAAGCAATAATATTTCTATGAAGAATATTTTGCTGGCAACTGAAGCCGAGGGAAACAACGCAACCTTACTGATTAAGGATTATATAAACAAGCGAAGTCTTGAAATCGCAGAGGCGAAAAGAAAAGAACGGGAAGAGCTTATTAAAAATAACCAAGAGCTTCCGGAAGAAAAGCCTGTTGATCCTATAGCCGAAGCAAAGGATATTGTCCGTGAAGGTCTTGATGAGGGCAAAATAAGAGAGCAGACTGCTCTTTTGGTGTTGTTTGAGCAGGGGCTTTTGGTCGGCGATGAGAGTTATATAAATGATATATTAAAAGGAAGAAAGTCGGTACAAAGAGTTATTATTGATATGATTGACAATGGTCAGCTTACCCCACAAATAATAAACCTTGACCCTTCCTCGGCGTCAATTGCACTGGTGAATGTTAACACAGGTGAAGTTTTGGCGGCTGTGGGTTACCCTTCATACGATAACAATATGCTTGTTAACAACGTTAACAGTGATTATTACTACAAGATAAACAACGACCTTACAAGACCAGTAATTAATCGCCCCTTTAATGAAAAAAGGGCGCCGGGCTCTACCTTTAAAATGATTACGGCAATTACAGGACTTGAAACAGGGGTTATTTCAACCAAAACAAAAATACTTGACGAGATTGTATTTACAAAGGCCGGTGTGCCCTACACAAAAAGCTGGTCCCCAGTTTCCCAAGGTATTCTTGATGTAAGGAAAGCTCTGGAGGTTTCAAGCAACTATTTTTTCTGCGACGTAGCCTACAGCATTGGAAACCAAAAAAGCAATAACAAGCTGGACAGTATATCCGCTCTTAACAAATATATGACAGCCTTCGGGCTAAACGACCCAACAGGTGTAGAAATAGGGGAAGCATACAACCCAAAAATTTCAAATATTTCCTCCCCGGAGCTTAAAGAATACACCGAAAAGCTGCAAGACCCCTACGCCTCCCAAACCACAATAGAATGGTACGACGGCGATACAGTAAAAACAGCCATAGGTCAGGCGCTTAACAACTACACCACCTTGACAATGGCAAAATATATAGCAACCCTAGCCACAAGCGGAAAAAGGTACAAGCTGCATTTAATGGAAAAGGTTGAAACGGCACAAGGAGAGCTTGTACAGGAGTATGAGCCTATCCTTGAAACTATCGTTGAAATGTCCCCGGAAAACATTAAGGCAGTACATGAGGGCATGATTCTCGTTACAAAGGGTATAAACGGTACAGCAAGGGGAGTATTTGACGACTTCCCTGTGTCCATTGCCTCAAAAACAGGTACAGCACAAGAAAATGAAAAACGAAACGACCACGCCTCCTTTGCCGGCTTTATACCTGTGGAAAATCCTGAGGTTGCAGTTTATTGCAGTATTCCCTTTGGCGACACGAAAGCCACAAGGGTTCCTGCGGCTATGGCTTCAAAAAAACTTTTGACCGAATATTTAGGGCTAAACGAAGAGCCTGAGCGTATTACATTAAATGCATTAAATAAGTGATTGCTAAAGAATAAGTGTCACATTACATTTTCAGAAACCCACTTGAACCGTGTGGGATTCTGAA
>CAYWBF010000148.1:0-6730 GCA_964456085.1 uncultured Eubacteriales bacterium | reverse complement strand
CTGGAAATTAAGGAAGTCTTTAACATAGAAATTTTTGCGGTGCACATAAATCACTGCCTAAGAGGCGACGCCGCCGACGAGGACGAAGGGTTTGTCGCAAGCCTTTGCACTGAAAAGGGTGTAGACTTAAAAATCATAAAAATAGATGTTCTGGAGGAAGCAAAAAAAACCGGCACCACTATAGAGGAGGCCGGGAGAAATGTTCGATATAGATGCTTTTATGACTGTGTTAAGAAGCTTAATGCCCAAAAAATTGCTATTGCACATAATTCCTGTGACAATGCGGAAACAGTTTTATTCAGAATTTTTCGGGGAACGGGCATTGAGGGTATATGCGGCATCCCCCCTGTAAGGCATATTATTATCCGTCCTTTAATAGAAACCACTAAAGATGAAATCCTAAATTACTTGACTACGAATAATATTAAATTCAGAGTGGACGCTTCCAACTTTGATTTAAAGTATATTAGAAACAAAATACGTCATAAGCTTATACCGACTTTAGAGGAAGATTATAACAAGGCGGCTGTCAGAACAATAAATGCCTTATCTAGCCAGGCTAGGTGCGAAAACAGCTTTATAGAGGAAGAAACCCAGAAAATATTCGACCAGGCTGCACGAGTGCACCATGGGGAGGTTTATATAAAGGTTTCTGCCTTTAATTGTGTGCATGAGGCTTTGATTCGCAGGCTTATTAGAAAATGCATTAAAGCGGTTTTGCCCAGCTTGAAGAACGTTTCAAACAGGCATATAGAGGACGTTACCTTTTTAATAAATAACAAAACGGGAAAAAGGCTGAACCTGCCTAATTGGGTTGTTGCTGAGAAAACAAAAACAGAGCTTAAGTTTTACATACTTAATAAAAGCTGAACAATCATTAGTGAAAATTCCAGCCTTATTGAGTGCCGAGACAGCTCTTAGGGTATTTGTTATATTTATGAACTTAGGGAGGATATAATAAAATGACAGAAGATATTACTGTACTTATATCAGAGGCAGATATTCAAAAGAGAATATCGGAAATAGCTTTGGAAATAAAGGAAAAGTATAAGGGAAAGACTATAACCTTAATTTGTGTGCTTAAGGGTGGAATTATTTTTATGGTAGACCTTGCCAGAATGCTTGACCTTAACGTGGAGCTGGATTTTATGGAAATATCCAGCTATGGCAGCGGCACAGAGTCCTCCGGCATAATTAAAATCCAAAAGGATATTCAAAACCAGATTACTGGCAAGCATGTTATTTTGGTAGAGGACATTATAGATTCGGGCAGAACTCTAAGCTCCCTTGTTAGGCATCTTAAAGCGCAAAATCCAAACAGCCTGGAGGTTTGTACATTGCTTGACAAGCCCGACAGACGTGTGGTGGACGAGGTTAACCCCGAGTATGTTGGATTTGTAATACCGGATAGGTTTGTGGTTGGCTATGGCTTGGATTATGACCAGAAATATAGGAATCTTCCTTATATTGGAGTATTAGAATACCTAGAATAGAAAACCTTGGGGGAGCTACTCTCCCTCAAACCCCCTAGTTGGAATATTTAGAATATTAATTAGATAGGGAAAACCTTGGGGTAGCTTCACTCCCCCAACCCCCCTAGTCTCGGAGGTGTTTAATAATTTGAAAAAGTACGGAAAGAGCTTTAGCATATACCTTATAATATTCACCTTTATATTATTGGTTGTATATGCTACGAAGATTACTACTACTGTACCAACAAAAGCTCCCTACACTTACAGCGATTTGGTTCAGGAAATATCAGAGGATAAAATTAAAAAGCTGGAGGTAACAAAGGATACAGAGGTTAGCAACGCAGGCAGAGTAAAGGTTTACTTTAACGCCCCTCCTACCATAGGTGCCGACGGCAAGCAGCAGGCAGAGCGCACCGAGGTTGTTGAGATTTTAAGCATGGAGGCGTTTAACGCCATATTGGAGCAGGCTATTACCCACAACGTAACAGTAATAACCCTCACCCCTGCAAAAACCAGCTGGCTTGTGCAGCTTGTACCTCCCCTTATTATAATGGTAATATCCATTTTTCTTTTGATGTATATACTAAACTCCATGCAAGGTGGCGGCGGCGGCAGAGTTCTTTCCTTTGGAAAGAGCAAGGCCAAGGTTGTTGTAGACGACAAGAAGAAGATAACCTTCGAGCAGGTTGCCGGACTTGAAGAAGAAAAAGCAGAGCTTGAGGAGATTGTTGAGTTTTTGAAGCAGCCCAAAAAATTCGTGGACATTGGCGCAAGAATACCGAAGGGTGTACTTTTGGTAGGCCCTCCTGGAACAGGTAAAACCTACTTAGCCAAGGCCGTTGCCGGTGAAGCCGGTGCACCATTCTTTAGTATTTCCGGCTCGGACTTCGTGGAAATGTTCGTAGGCGTTGGTGCGTCTAGGGTTCGTGACCTTTTTGAGCAGGCTAAGAAAAATACCCCATGTATTGTATTTATAGACGAGATTGACGCCGTTGGTCGCAGGAGAGGCGCAGGCCTTGGGGGCGGTCACGACGAAAGAGAGCAGACACTTAACCAGCTTTTGGTTGAAATGGACGGCTTCGGTGTTAACGAGGGCGTTATTATTATCGCCGCTACAAACCGTCCGGACATTTTAGACCCGGCGTTACTTCGTCCCGGTCGTTTTGACAGACGTATTGTAGTAGGCAATCCCGACGTTAAAGGTCGTGAGGAAGTTCTTAAAATTCACGCCAAGGGCAAATGTATCTCCGAAGACGTGGATTTCAAGGTGGTGGCACAAACCACTCCCGGCTTTACACCAGCCGACTTGGAGAACCTTCTTAACGAATCAGCGCTTTTGGCTGCCCGTGCCAACAAAAAGCAAATTGATATGGAAGAAATACGCCGTGCCTTTGTTAAGGTAGGCATAGGAACAGAAAAGAAAAGCCGTGTTATCTCCGACAAGGAGCGCAAAATCACTGCATACCACGAAGCCGGTCACGCAATACTTTTTGAGGTACTTGCTCAGCTTGACCCTACTTATATAATTTCTGTAATCCCTACAGGTATGGCTGGCGGATATACAATGCCTCTCCCCGGTGAGGACAAAAGCTATACCACCAAGCGTTACATGGAGGAAAGAATCATCGCTATGCTCGGCGGCAGGGCTGCAGAGGCTATTGTGCTTAAGGATATAACCACAGGCGCTTCCAGCGATATAGAGCGTGCAACCCAGCTTGCTCGCAGTATGGTTACAAAATACGGTATGAGTGAGGTTCTCGGCCCAATTTTGTTTGGTGACGACAACGAGGAAATATTCATAGGCAGAGATTTGGCTCACGCCAGAAACTACGGCGATGACGTAGCAAACGCCATTGACAGCGAAATCAAGCGTATTATTGAGGAAGCCTACGAGGAAGCCATAAGAATTATAAATAAGCATATTGACGTTCTTCATAAAATCGCCGAAATGCTTTTAGAAAAAGAAAAAATCTCCGGCGACGAGATTCGTACTCTATTCCCAGAGGGAAGTATTCCGACTAGGGAAGAGTATACATTTATGGGAAGCAAAATAGAAACCGATAAAAACAACTTTGAAGAAGGCCAAACGGAAAATTAAAAAATAAAATTATGAGGTGGGTATATGAGATTACTTACAAGGTCAGATTTTGACGGGCTAGCTTGCGGAACATTGTTAAAAGAGCTTGGAATCATTGACAGCTGGAAATTTGTTCACCCAAAGGACATTCAAGACGGTCTTGTAGAAGTAACCGATAATGACATTTTAGCTAATATCCCATACGTTAAAGGCTGCAAAATGTGGTTTGACCACCATTCCAGCGAGGACGAAAGGCTTGGACAGGACATTGTTTTTGAGGGGGACAGCCGCAGAGCCGATTCAGCCGCAAGAATTATTTATGAATATTACGGCGGCGGAGATAAGCTACCTCATTTTGAGGAGTTTATTATTGCCGTTGACAAGGTAGACTCGGGTAAGCTTTCCAAGGGCGAAATAATGAACCCTAAGGGCTGGGTGCTCCTCGGCTTTATTATGGATCCTCGTACCGGACTTGGACGTTTCAGAAACTTCACCATTCCTAACTACAAGCTTATGGAAGTCTTAATGGAGGAATGCAGAACCAAAAACATTACCGAGATTCTTGCCCTTCCCGACGTTGCAGAGCGTGTAGATGTATATTTTGAACAAAACCAGCTTTTTACGGATATGATTAAAAAGTACACAAGGATAGACAAAAACGTAATTATTACCGACCTTCGAGACGTTGAAACCATCTATACAGGAAACCGCTTCCTTGTTTACTGCTTATACCCCGACCAAAATATTTCTCTATGGATTGTAGACGGCAAGGAGAAGAAAAACTGCGCCATAGCAGTAGGGTATAGCATTTTAAACCGTACAGCCAACACAGACGTAGGAAGGCTCCTGCTTAAATACGGCGGCGGCGGCCACAAGCAGGTTGGAACATGTCAGGTACCTTATGATGATGCTGATACAGTAATCAATGAGATTGTTACTCAAATTAAAATCGACGGCTAATTAATGCTTTAGGATTGCATAATATAGAGCAATTCCTTAAAATGCTATATTTCAAGGCTTATTAGCTTTAGAATATAGCATTTTTTATAGTGAGGAGATGAGCTATGAAAAGACTTAGGGGGTTTATTGCTTTTCTGGCAATTGGGGTTATTTTTATAAGCAGCTTTATTTTGGGCTGCTATATGTTTATTAATGATGTAGGATTTTTTGCGCCTAAGGCTGTCACGACTATGGCTGGGACTCCCGGGGCTGATGCTTCCAATGAGCCAATAGAAAAGGACACAGAGCAAGAGGAGAACCAACATGAGGAGCAAGCTTCTGATGATACCATAGCAGACCCTGTTGTTAGGCTTACTGTTTCCGCCGCCGGGGATTGCACCCTTGGGCGTGACGACAAGTTTTCCTATGGCTACTCATTTAATCATGAGCTGGAGCAGCAAAACAATGACTATTCATATTTTTTTAAAAACGTACGGCACATTTTTGAGGCTGATGATTTAACCATCGTTAATCTTGAAGGGCCACTAACTGATTCCAACGACAAGGTAGACAAAGAATATGCCTTTAAAGGGTCACCCGATTTTGTCCAGATTCTTAAGGAGGGTAGCGTAGAAGCTACTAATATCGCAAATAACCACATAAAGGATTACAAAGAACAAGGGCTTTTAGACACCATTTCAAACCTAGAGAAGCAAAGTATTGTTCCCTTTGGGTATGATAATATGGGCATATACGAAACAAAGGGTATAAAGGTTGGGCTTTTAGGGTATAGCGTACTTAACCGCTCTGCCCAAGTAAAAAAGACCGTAACAGAAAATATACAATGGCTTAAGGATAACGGGGCAAAGCTTATAATCGTATCCTTTCATTGGGGCGAGGAGCTAACAAATTATCCCGACGGCTATCAAATCGACTTAGCTCACTATACTGTTGACCAGGGGGCAAACCTTATTATTGGGCACCACCCTCACGTTATTGCCGGAGTTGAGCACTATAACAGCTCCTACATAGTCTATAGCCTAGGGAATTTCTGTTTTGGCGGCAACAGAAACCCCAAGGACAAGGACACTTTTATTTTTCAGCAAACCTTTGCTTTTCTTGATGGGGAGCTAATAAATGAAGAACAAAGCTCGGAAGATACTGTAAAAATAATTCCGGCTTATATCACATCAGTGCCATCAAGAAATAATTTTCAGCCTACACCTGCAGAGGGTGAGGAAGCCGACAGAATTTTGGGCAGAATAACTGAATACAGTAAAAAGCTATAGCAGTAATTCCGAAACCCTTAGATTAAATCTTTATTAGAGGTAGGTACTATTATGAAAAATGAATTATTAGTTTCAAGCAAAACCAAAAGCCTAACCATGTGCAGTATACTAGCTGCAATTTCAATATTTATGACCTACACCCCATTTGGCATGATTCCCTTTCTTATTTTCAGCGTTTCCATTTCTCATATGCCCACAATAATCGCTTCATTAATGATGGGCCCTGTACAGGGAGCTATTGTAGGGGCGTTTTTCGGAGCCACTACCATGTCAAAGGCGTTTATTATGCCTGGTGGTATTCTTGACCCGCTTTTTATGAATCCACTTATTTCTGTAGTGCCACGTATTTTTATAGGCATAACCCCATATTATGTGGCAAAGCTCATAAAAAATGAAAATATGCGGATTATTCTTGGGGCCGCTGTAGGCTCAATGACAAATACTATACTTGTATTAGGCATGATCTGGCTGATCTATGCAAAAAAGGTATACGAGCTTACTCAAGGAACTACCGCCGCTCAAATTTTTATCTCTGTATTAACCTCCGCTGGTATTATTGAAATGGTTACAGCAACAGCCCTAACATTTGTAGTTGTAAAGGGGTTAAGACGTGCATTTAGACTAGATAAGGAACGTATGAAATGAAAATTGGAAACTTAAGCTTAGACAATAATGTTTTTCTTGCACCAATGGCAGGTATAACGGACAGCCCCTTTCGTATATTGTGCAGAGAGAAAGGGGTTGCACTTGTTTATACGGAAATGATTAGCGCCAAGGGGCTTCTATACGAAAACGAAAATACAAAGGAGCTTTTAAGTCATGAGCCAATGGAGCACCCAATAGGTGTGCAGTTGTTCGGCTCTGACCCGGCAGCTTTGGCAAGAGCAGCGGCTATGGTAGAGAATGATTTTGATTTAATAGACATAAACATGGGCTGCCCTGCTAAAAAAATC
>CAYWBF010000147.1:0-6747 GCA_964456085.1 uncultured Eubacteriales bacterium | reverse complement strand
AATTACAATGGTTACTGGTTTTTTTAATTCATGCCGGCATTTTGGGGAGCAGCAGTGATTGTTTGGTGCGGTAATATCATAAAAATTCTCCGCTCCACAACGGTGACAGTAAACGATAGAGTCCAGCAGCTTAGCAAATGCCGATTGCCACTGACTTTCACGCACTCTGCCGCTTTGAGGATTTTTCAAGCCTTGAGTAAAGGCTTGGGTAAATAGATTCTTTATATAGGAAGGATAAATACCCCAGCAAATTATGGCGTTGTTGTGAATGGAAGGCTCGGGGCGGTTGCTGCTGTCGTTGGGGTCAAAAATGAATACCGGCTCCTCGCCGTATATTTTGTTCATAGCCGGCATGTCAAAGCATTTAATGGCCGCTTCCTTACGCCCCTCCAACGGATGGGAGAAGGTTAAAATATAAAACAAGAGCACGGCAAGGGAATACAGGTCAGTATAGGTGCTGGGTTTCGCCTTACCCAATACAATCTCAGGAGCCATAAAGCGCTGAGTGCCCATAACGTTTCCCACAGTTTTCCCCGTAACTGTAACGTTGTCGTTGTCGCAAATTAAAACCTTACCCACCTTCGGCTCTATAAAAACGTTGGCAAAGGAAATATCCTGATAGCTCCAGCCCTTGGCGTGAAGCTGGTGAAAGCTTCCGGCAAGGGCAAGGCTGGCTTTAATTTGCTGGCGAAAATCCATCTTATACTGCATTGTAACTAAGCCGCTAAGCCCCTTATACTCCTGCGGCCTAAGGTTCATAAGGTAGCCGAAGTTTTTTCCGCTGACCTTAACCACCTCTATAGGCCACAAAAAGCTTTGAGTAGGGGCACCCTTGGCTGCTATATCGCTTAAGGAGTTAAAAAGCTCCTTTGTAGCTGTAGCTTGATAATACCATTTTAAGGCAAAAAGGCTGTCGTTTACCTTAACGGCGTAAACCTCACCTTGGGTTCCCCCACCAATAAAGCTTTGTACAACGCATTTTCTGTTATTGGACATTTTTATTTCTTGACCAATGGATAGAAGCTGATTCAAATTATCACGCCTTTTTAATAGTATGGCTGTGCCATGATTTTTAGCTGCTCGTTAAACTCCCTTAGCTTATCCAGCTTACCCTCGTCAAAAATCTCAATAAACTGGGCATTAAGGTCGTTTATTCGTTCAATCCTCAAAAATGAGCACAAAGCCTTCATGTTTGTGAGTATTTCATCTACAAGAGCATTTTTTACTTTAATAATATTTTGGGCTTCGATAATTTCATCTCGAATTATGCTCATTTCCCAATCCAGGTTAAAAGCGGCTTCGGCAGAGGCCACCAGCCTTTGCTTAATATCGTCGGGAATATTAAAATTATATTTATATTTAAGGGAGTGCTCTATCCTTGCCCAAAAGTTCATGGCAAGTGTCCGGATTTGCAACTCCCCCTTTACAGCCTTAAGGCCGAGGGTAGTCATAACGTTATAGCGAAAAAGAATGTGATAGCTTCTGTAGCCGCTGGGCTTTGTGTTGGTGATATAGTCTCTTTCCTCCAAAATAGTTAGGTCAAAGCCGTTTCTACTCTTTATCAAATTAACGCAGGCGGTTATGTCCTCTACAAACCTACAATTTAACCTTATACCTATTATGTCCTCAATTTTCTCTTCTATTTGCGAAAGCTCAAATCCTTTTCGTTTTGCTTTGTCCAAAATACTGTCTACTTTTTTTAGCCGCCCCTCAACATATTCAATGGGAGAATGCTCACCTAAAATATCGTACTCCTTTTTAAGGCTTTTGAATTTTATGGTAAGCTCCTCCACTGCTTGTTCATAGGGCAATAAAAATTCAGTCCAATTGATAATCATTAATATATGCCCTTTCCCAAATTAAATTATCGTACAACTAAGTTTACTATTTTGTTTTTAACATAAATTTCCTTAACTATCTCTACCCCTTCAAGCTTGGAAGCTAAGGCTTCCTTTGCTTTCGCTATGGCGTCCTCCTTTGAAATGTCTACTGGCATGGAAATGTTCTGTCTGTATTTGCCATTAACTTGAAGCACAACCTCGCATACGCTGTCTACAAGCATATTTGGGTCAGCCTCCGGCCATTTTTCAGCGAAAACGGAGCGGTTGTTATGCCCTGTCAGTTCCCACATCTCTTCGGCAATATGAGGTGCCAATGGTGCAAGGAGCACAATTAGGGTTTCGGCTGTAGCGTTGTCAATACCACCGTTTACCTTTGCAAGGTCGGTTAGCTTGTTTGTGTATTCCATGAATCCGCTTACTACGGTGTTCATTGAAAGGTTGTTGAGTCTGGTGGATATATCGTTAATGAGCTTATGTCTTAGACGCTCTGATTCGTCAGTGGATTTAATTTTATGGGTATTCACTATAAGTTTCCATACTCTGTTTAAAAATCTGAACACGCCGTCAATACCTGTGTCGTCCCAGTCGGAATCAAGCTCCGGCGGCCCTACAAATAGTTCGTACATTCTTAAGCAGTCACAGCCATATTTGTTAACAAGGCCGTCGGGTGATACTACGTTGCCCTTGGACTTGCTCATCTTAGCCCCGTCCTTGTAAATCATACCTTGGTTAAACAGCTTTAAGAACGGCTCCTCAAAATCCACTGCACCTATATCAAATAGGAATTTTGTGTAGAATCTGGAGTAAAGCAAGTGAAGCACAGCGTGCTCAATGCCTCCCACGTAATAATCCACAGGAAGCCATTTCTTAAGCGCTTCCTTGCTTATTAGGCTTTCGCTGTTTTTATTGTCCGCATATCTTAAGAAGTACCATGATGAGCCTGCCCATTGAGGCATTGTGTTTGTTTCACGCTTTGCCTTGCCTCCACAGGTAGGGCATGTAGTGTTCACAAACTCGTCAATGGTTGACAGAGGTGATTCTCCTGTGCTTGTAGGAAGGTAGGATTCTACCCTTGGAAGCAAAACAGGAAGGTCTTTCTCTGGAACAGGAACAACGCCGCATTTTTCACAGTGGATTATTGGAATAGGCTCTCCCCAGTAGCGCTGACGGGAGAATACCCAGTCTCTAAGCTTGTAATTAACGGTTTTGTGACCTATACCGGCAGTTTCCAAATAATCTCCAGCCTTAGCTTTCGCATCACTTACATTCATCCCGTTAAAAAGAGGGGAGTTAATCATAATACCATCACCCTCATAGGCAGCCTTAAGCTCGCCCTCGGGAGCACCCTCTGCCTTAATTACTTGGGTGATTTTCAATTTAAACTTCGTGGCAAACTCAAAGTCTCTTTGGTCATGGGCAGGAACGCACATAATAGCTCCTGTTCCGTAGTCTACCAAAACGTAGTCGGAAATCCAAATAGGAATTTGTTCGTTGCTTAATGGATTTGTAGCGTAAGCACCTGTGAAAACGCCAGTCTTATCCTTGTCAGCCATTCTGTCTACAGTAGACTTTGTGCTTGACGCATATACATATTTTTCAACCTCGGCCTTTTGCTCCGGTGTTGTTAACTCACTTACAAGAGCATGCTCCGGTGCAAGGACCATAAAGGTTGCACCGTATAGCGTATCAGGTCTTGTGGTATAAACCTTTATATCCTTTGTACCACTAGCCGATTCTGCCTTAAAAATTACCTCTGCCCCATAGCTTTTGCCTATCCAGTCAGCCTGCATCTTTTTAACCTTATCCGGCCAATCAAGCTTGTCAAGGTCGCTAAGCAGTCTTTCAGCGTATTCCGTAATTTTTAGCATCCATTGGCGTAAAAATTTCTTTGTAACAGGAGAGCCGCAGCGGTCGCATACGCCCCCTGTTGCTTCCTCGTTAGCCAAAACGCATTTACAGCTATCGCACCAGTTCAATGGCATTTCCTTTTCATAGGCAAGCCCTTTTTTGAACATCTGCACAAAAATCCATTGAGTCCATTTATAGTATTCCGGGTCTGTAGTATTAATCTCTCTGTCCCAATCGTATACAGCACTTATTTCCTTAAGCTGCCTTCTTACATTATCAATACTTCTTTTTGTAGATATAGATGGGTGCTCCTTAACCTTAATGGCGTAGTTCTCCGCTGGAAGGCCAAAGGCATCCCAGCCCATTGGGTGAAGCACATGAAAGCCTTGCAAAATTTTCACTCTGGACAAAACGTCACTTAATACATAGCCACGCCAGTGCCCAACGTGCAAACCGTCAGCCGAGGGATAAGGAAACATATCCAGCAAGTAAAATTTCGGTTTTTTACCGCTTTTGTCGTCGGTATTTATAGGATCCTTCTCCCAGCGCTCCTTCCACTTTTTTTCTATCTCTTCAAAATTGTATCGTATGTTTGTCATATTTATACCCTTTCGTATTTTTAACGGTGCTTGACGAAATTAGTCACTGTAATTTCATCAAACCCACATTTTTTAATTTGTATTTTATTTTCCAACAGGTTTAAAGACGGAAATGGCAAGCGGTGGAAGCTTTATTGGTATGGAGTATTTTCTCCCGTTCCAATCTAAGGCTTCTGCTGCAATTGCTTCATCATTAATTATTCCGCTTCCTCCATATTTAGTATCGTCACTGTTTAAAATTTCTTTATAGGTAGCTTTGGTTGGAACACCTATTCTGAAATCCATGTAAGGCTGTGGGGTAAAGTTGCAGGCAAAAACAGTAATGTCCCCGTCCTTACCCTTTCTGAAAAAGGTAGCAATACTTCTCTCCCAATCACCGGCGTCAATCCACTCAAAGCCGTTGCCCTCAAAATCATCATACCATAAGGGTTCGTCCTCCAAATACAGGTGATTCATGTCATGAACGAAATCCTTAAGCTTTTTGTGGTGGTCAAAATCCAACAGGAACCAGTGAATACTGCGCTCCTCGCTCCACTCATCAAACTGAGCCAGCTCGCCTCCCATAAATATGAGCTTTTTGCCGGGGTGGCCGTACATGAACCCCAGTGCTACTCTAAGGTTTGCAAACTTCTGCCATAAGTCACCGGGCATCTTGTTTATTAATGAGCCTTTCCCATGGACAACCTCATCGTGGGATAAAACAAGCACGAAATTTTCTGTATAGGCGTAAACCATACTGAAGGTCAAGTCGTTGTGGTGATATTTTCTAAAAACTGTGTCCTTGCTTATATAGGTAAGGAAGTCGTTCATCCAGCCCATATTCCATTTTAAATTAAAGCCCAGTCCATTTTGCTCGGCTGGCCGTGAAACCCCAGCCCATGCTGTGGATTCTTCGGCAATCATAAGGGCGTTAGGCATTCTCCCCAATATTACCGAGTTCATATGCTTCATAAATTCAACGGCTTCAAAATTCTCACGTCCGCCGTACTCATTAGGAACCCATTCGCCGCCGGACTTTCCGTAGTCCAAATACAGCATGGAGGCAACAGCGTCAACAAGCAAGCCGTCTATATGGTACTTCTCCAGCCAGAAGATTGCGTTTCCTATTAAAAAGTTTTTAACCTCTTTTCGCCCGTAGTTAAAAATGTAAGTACCCCAGTCTGGGTGCTCTCCTTTGCGTGGGTCCTCATGCTCAAAAAGAGCAGTACCATCAAATCTTGCTAAGCCGTGGGCATCTTTAGGAAAATGGGCAGGTACCCAGTCCAAAATTACCCCTATATCGTTTTGGTGACAGACATCAACAAAGTACATAAACTCGTCGGGGGTTCCGTAGCGGCTTGTTGGCGCATAGTATCCTGTAACCTGATAACCCCATGAGCCATCAAAGGGGTGCTCCTCAACAGGCATAAGCTCTATATGTGTGTAGCCCATTTCCTTAACATATGGTACAAGCTCCGAAGCAGCCTCCAAATAGCTCATAAATCTGTTGCCCTCGGCTTCGATTCTTTTCCATGAGCCAAGATGTACCTCGTAAATATTAATAGGCCCTTTCAGCGGATTGTGGCTGTTGCGTTTTTGAATCCACTCCAAGTCCTTCCATTCATAGCTGTCAATATCGTATATTAATGAAGATGTACTTGGGCGCAGCTCATGGAAGCTGCCGAATGGGTCTGTTTTCTGGAGTATTGTTCCGTTATAGGTTTTGATTTCAAATTTATATTGGTCAAATTTATACAAGCCAGGGATAAACAGCTCCCAAACCCCAGAGCTGCTAATAGCTCTCATAGGGTTGCGCCTTCCGTCCCAAGAGTTAAAGCTTCCTATTACGCTAACCCTTTTGGCGTTTGGTGCCCAAACTCCAAACAGTACCCCCTGTACGCCGTCTATCTCCATAAAATGGGCACCCAGCTTGTTATAAATTTCGTAATGAGTACCTTCGCCAAACAGATGCAGGTCCAGAGGGGTCAAAATCTGTGGAAAGGCATATGGGTCATAATCCTCCCAAGACTCGCCGTTAATAGGCACATAAGAAAGCTTGTATTTAAACCAGTCGCTTCTAGTGGGGATATGCGCTTCAAAAAAACCGTCCTCATGAATTTTTTCCATTTTATATTTAAATCTAGGGTTATTTGCATCGATAACAGTAATTTCCTTGACCTGAGGATTAAAAGCACGCACCACCAAGCTTTTTTTGCCTTTGAGTTCAAATTCATGCATTCCTAGTATATGGTGAGGGTCGCCATGCGTAGAGTTTATAATTTGTTGAAGCTCAATAAGACTTGCGGTTGAAATCATAATTTTCTCCCCTATCACTTTTTTTTAATTTTAACATAGTTATAGTTTTTGTACAAAGAAAAAATGATTAATTCATGTAAAATTTTCAGAAGGAAAAATTTACAGTACGCATCTCTTATGATAGAATCTAGGGAAAATATCTATAGCAATTCCAAATTTTTGTG
>CAYWBF010000146.1:0-6774 GCA_964456085.1 uncultured Eubacteriales bacterium | reverse complement strand
ATATGCAACGGCATGTCCTTTTGGGAACATGTACTTTATTTTTTTACAGGACTCAATATACCACTGGGGAACGTTGGCGGCTTTCATTATGTCCTCTTCCTTGGGGGTTAGTCCCTTTCCCTTACGCACGTTTTCCATTATTTTAAAGGCTTCGATTTTTTCCACGCCCTTTAAAATAAGGTAAACCATAATATCGTCACGGGTAGGGATAACCTCCTTAAGTGTAGCAGTTCCTTCCTTTATAAGCTCCTGTGCATTGTTAAACCAAACGTCTGTACCGTGAGAAAGGCCCGATATTCTTACAAGCTCTGAAAAAGAGCCGGGCTGGGTATCTATAAGCATTTGCCGTACAAAGGAGGTGCCAAATTCCGGCAGTCCAAGGCTGCCTGTCTTACAGTTAATCTCATCGCTGCGAACCCCCAGCGCTTCGGGTGAGGTAAAGAGTGACATGACCTTCTTATCGCCTAAGTCAATCTTACGGCAATCCACTCCGGTTATATCCTGTAAAATTCTAATTATGGTTGGAACGTCGTGCCCAAGAATATCAAGCTTTAGTAACCTACCGCTAATGGAATGGTAGTCGAAGTGGGTAGTTTTTACGGTAGAGGTAGTGTCATTTGCAGGACGCTGGACGGGGGTAAACTCGTATATGCTATGCCCCCTTGGCAGAATCATCAGACCTCCGGGGTGCTGCCCCGTTGTTTTTTTCGTTCCGGCGCAGCCTTGCTTTAGACGGTTTATTTATGCACCTCTGGCTCTTATATTTTTTTGTTCAAAATATTTTTTCACATAGCCATAGGCTGTTTTATCTGCAAGGGTGGAGATAGTTCCGGCTTTAAATACATTATCCGAGCCGAAAAGCTCCTCTGTATAAGCATGGGCGTTGGCTTGGTACTCACCGGAAAAATTGAGGTCAATATCCGGCTCCTTGTCACCGTCAAAGCCTAGGAAGGTTTCAAAGGGAATATCATGCCCCTCCTTCTCCAAAGGCGTCCCACAGTTTGGGCAGTCCTTATTTGGCATATCACAGCCGGAGCCGCCAAGGTGAACCTTTACAATGTCCGAGTCGAAGTCGGAGTATTTGCAGCTTGGGCAAATGTAGTGGGGGGGTAGAGGATTAACCTCCGTAATCCCCGTCATTGTAGCCACTAACGATGAGCCAACAGACCCACGGGAGCCAACTAAGTAGCCGTCCTCCATGGATTTTGCCACCAGCTTTTGGGCGATTATATACATTATGGAGAAGCCGTTCTTTATAATGGAGTCCAATTCCTTGGTAAGGCGCTCATCTACAACAGGTGGCAGTACCTCACCATATATTTCCTTTGCTTGCTTCATGGTGATTGCTTTAATTTCCTCCTCCGCACCCTCGATTTTTGGCGGAAAGGTTTCATCGGGGATAGGCTTGATTACCTCTACCATGTCACAAATTAGGTTGGGATTCTTTATTACAACCTCCTCGGCAGTCTCCTTGCCAAGATATTCAAACTCCTCAAGCATTTCCTCTGTAGTACGCAAGTAAAGGGGAGGCTGGTTTTCGGCGTCCTTGTAGCCTTCCCCTGTCATAATTATTCTACGGTAAATTTCGTCCGACGGTTCTGCAAAGTGAACATCACAGGTTGCTACAACAGGCTTATTGAATTTCTTACCAAGCTCAACAATTTCCTTATTAATATTAATAAGCTCATCCACAGACTTAAGCTTACCATCTCTAATTAAGTACATATTGTTATTAATAGGCTGAATTTCAAAGTAATCATAAAAGTCTGCCAGCCCTTTTATATGCTCCTCATCCTTTTTGTTAAGGACAGATTTATAAAGCTCACCTGCCTCACAGGCAGTTCCGATAATCAAACCCTCCCTTAGCCGTAAAATTTCACTTTTGGGCATACGGGGGCGCTTGTAAAAATAATCCATGTGGGATTTTGAAATAAGCTCGTATAGGTTCTTTAAGCCTATGTAGTTTTTCGCCAGTATTATGGTGTGATATGTTTTCAGCTTTTTAAATTCTACCTTCTCATTTTCAGGCGCTGTGTCATTAACAAGGTAGGCTTCCACACCGTACAAAATTTTTATTTTGAATTTTTTTGCACAGTCCATAGCCTCGGGGAAGGCCTGTACAACACCATGGTCGGTTATGGCAATGGCCGGGTGTCCGAATTGGCTTGCCAGCTTGATTATTTCCTTTACAGGCACAATAGAATCCATGGCACTCATTTGTGTATGACAGTGAAGCTCAACTCGCTTAACAGGTGCGTTATCCTGTCTTTTTACAGGGGGGGTTGATGGGCAAAGCTCCTTTACCATGAGGGTAAGCTCACCGGAGAAATCGTCAAATACAAGCTTACCTTTAATTTTTACAGCTTGGCTTTTATCAAGAAGCTTCTTAAGCTCCCCTGTCAGCTCCTCATTTTTTAAGAAAAATTTCGCAGACAAGGAGTTTCTGCCGTCAGTTAAATCCGTGAGCACAATTACCTTACCGTCTTTTATTTCTCTGTAGGTCGTCTCAATAACCAAGGCATCAATTATTATTTCGCTGTCGATTACTAAATCCTCATCAAGTCTTGTTACGTTGCCTGAAATATCCGACACAAGCTTGAATTTTGTTAAGCTGCCCTTACCTCTTTGAGGAAAAGACTTGCCGGGAGGAGTCCCCACAGCAGGGACTTTAATGCTCTTAGGTTGGTCAGGCTCTTGCTTAATCCTCTGAACCGCAGCTTGTGCAATAAGGTTGTCATAATTTGCAACATGCTCAACCTCACTGCTTTTACATTTAAGCTCCACTGCTAAGGAAACGTTTAGGATCTCCCTAAATATTTGCTGAATTTTTGAGGACAACCCTTTCTTTGCAAAATAAAAATTTGAGCCGTTGGTAATTTTAAGCAGAAGCTTTTCCCCAGAAAATTCTTTTTTCGCATTTTTTAAAAGACTTAAGCAAAGAGGGCTTTCCTCGCCAATCCTAAGCAGTAGGTTGTCCCAGTATTTTAAAACTGCCTCTTGTGGGGTCAGATTAAGTGCGTAGTATGGCTTTACCGTAATTTTGCACAAAAAAGAAAGCTTAGACATAAGCTCCCTTTTTAAGTCCTCAAATAAACTTTCATCGATTATTTCATACAGCAAAAGGCTAATATCCATAGCCTTTCGCGTCTTGTTTATAATGATTTCGTTAACCTCTGCCTTTTCAAAGGTCTTTTCAAGGGCTGGGGATAGTCCAAACCCTTGAAAGGTTTCAGAAAAGGCTTTTATTTTTTTAGCAGTGCTTTCCATACTCAACAGTTCCTTATTTCCTCAAAAAGCTCGTCAACCAAGCTTTCCTCGGGAATTTTCTTTATAATGCTGCCTTTTTTAAACAAGAAGCCAAACCCTCTGCCACCCGCAATACCAAAATCTGCTTCTCTAGCTTCGCCGGGGCCGTTAACAGCACAGCCCATAACAGCGATTTTTACATTTTTATCTATTTGGTGAAGTCTAGCTTCAACCTCTTTGGCTATGTTAATAATATCAATTTCCGTTCTGCCGCAGGTAGGGCAGGATACAAGTCTTGGGCCAAAGGCTCTAAGCTCCATAGCCTTCAAAATCTCTTTGGCACACTTTACTTCCTCTAACGGGTCGTCTGTCAAGGACACTCTAATGGTATCGCCAATACCCATAGCGAGAACAGCTCCTATACCTACAGCAGATTTTATTGTCCCGGAAGCTAATGTACCAGCTTCCGTAATGCCTATATGCAAAGGATAATCAACTTTTTCAGAAATCATGGCATAGCTATCCAACGTAGCCTTTACGGTGGAAGCCTTAATAGCAATAACAATCTGGTGAAAATTAAGCTCCTCCAGTATTGCAACATGCCCTAAAGCGCTTTCCACAAGTGCCTGGGGAGTAACGCCGCCGTGCTTTTCATATAGAGCCTTGTCAAGTGAGCCGGAGTTTACACCGATTCTTATAGGCATATTCCTATCCTTAGCGGCATCAACCACAGCCTTGATTTTGTCACGCCCGGAAATGTTACCCGGGTTTAGGCGAAGCTTATCAGCTCCGGCTTTAATAGAAGCAAGGGCAAGCCTATGGTCAAAGTGAATATCCGCAACAATAGGTATGGATATTTGCTTTTTAATCTCTGCTATTGCATTAGCAGCAGTCTCATCAACTACCGCCACACGAATGATTTCACAGCCTGCGTTCTCAAGAGCCTTGATTTGTGCAACGGTTTTGGCTATGTCTCTAGTGTCGGTGTTAGTCATAGACTGAATAGCAATAGGGTTGCCGCCGCCGATTTTTATATTTCCTATTTGTATTTCCTTTGTTTTTTCTCTGGGATACATTAAATTCCCCTCGGTTTCTTGAAAACTAATCATAGCTTAAATTGCCTGAAATATTTTCAAAATATCGTTGTAAGCAACAAAAA
Source organism: uncultured Eubacteriales bacterium (assembly GCA_964456085.1). Lineage (GTDB taxonomy): Bacteria > Bacillota > Clostridia > Lachnospirales > CAYWBF01 > CAYWBF01. Next base: position 2,369 of record CAYWBF010000146.1, on the reverse strand, counting down.
CGGCAAATATCATAAGTAGAACAAACCCGACAAAATGAACAATGCCTTCTTTTTCAGGTGGAACAGGCTTTCTGCGTATTCCCTCCACCAAAAGGAACAACAGCCTACCACCGTCCAAGGCTGGAAGAGGCAGAAGATTTAAAACACCTAGGTTAGCGCTTAGCAAGCCAATAAAGTTAACCACAATAAGAATGGTAATAACAATACCGTCGGTTTTGGTTTAAGTGTAAATTTTACCAATTTCAGAAACAATTACAATATGGCCGGCAAGTTACTCGGTTTTCACTTGGAAGGAGAACATTTTGAAAACACCCTCAATGGTAACCTTTACAAAAAACGCAATCTTGTAAAAACCCTTCTGAATACTCTCCACTATACCGGCTTTTTTAAAGCCTTCTCTTGTCTCGTCAAAAAATCCTGTCTTGCGCTCACAAATTATACCTACTCTATATATTCCGTCCGTATCCAAGTAAGGAGTAATGTTTTTTACAACCTTTTCCCCGCCCCTCAAAATGGTAAGGTCAATAGGATTATTCAAGGTCTTTCCCAATGCAAAGGTCATATCCTCATATAAATTAATCCTTGTGGTATCTATTCTTACAATTTTGTCTCCCGGCATAAGTCCGGTCTTTTCAGCAGGAGAGCCGGACACCACAGACATAACCGTAGGCTCGGAAAACCCGGTAAAAAGCACCATTCCCGTAAAAATAACAAGGGAAAGCAGAATATTCATAAACGCCCCGGCGGTTATAACCAAAAAACGGGAGATTAGAGGCTTGTTGTTAAAGGCACGCTGGTCATTGCTGAAATCCTCGTCACCAAGCATTTTACAGAATCCGCCTATAGGAAAGACTCTTAAAGAAAAAACTGTTTCACCTCTGGTTACGGAGAAAATTTTCGGCCCCATTCCGAAGGCGAACTCCTCCACAAGTATTCCGCAGCGCTTTGCTACAAAATAATGACCTGCCTCATGAATGAGCACAATAACTCAAAAAACAATGATGGCAATTAAAATAGACAATAAAAACACCTCAAATATACTTTTTTAAGGGAATCGCTGATTTATCCTTATTGGAAATTATACTCATATTTTACGCCAAATATGATTTTACCCAGTCCTCAGCAGAAAAAATATCTTCCAAGGAATAATGGGAAACACCCACATGAGCAGACAAGGTTTTTTCAACAAGGGCAGGTATATCTAAAAATCCAATCCTTCTTGCTAAAAACCTCTCAACAGCAATTTCGTTAGCCATATTTAAAACGGCAGGGTAGGTTCCGCCAAGGCTTAAGGCTTCAAAAGCCAGCTTAAGACAGCGGAATTTTTCAAGGTCGGGCTTTTCAAAGGTTAGCTTTCCAACCTCAAATATGTTCAGTGGCTTAAATTCGTTTTTTACTCGTCGAGGGTGAGTCAGCGCATATAAAATAGGTACCCTCATATCGGGAGCGCCAAGCTGTGCCATTATTGCGTTGTCCTCATACTCAACCATGGAATGAATTATACTTTCCGGGTGAATGGCAACCTCTATTTGATTTATGTTAACATCAAAAAGCCATTTTGCCTCGATAACCTCCAGCCCCTTATTCATCATAGTGGCTGAATCAATGGTTATTTTTTGTCCCATAGCCCAGTTGGGGTGCTTTAAGGCTGCCTCAACGGTTACGTTGGAAAGCTCATGGGCAGGCAAGTTTCTGAAAGGCCCTCCCGATGCTGTTAAAATAATCTTTTTTATTTTATTTAAGCTATTTCCCTGCAAGCACTGGAAGATAGCGGAATGTTCACTGTCAATGGGAATTATGGAAACGCCTTTCTGCCGTGCCGCCTCTGTTAGCAGACTTCCGGCACATACTAAGGTTTCCTTGTTGGCAAGGGCTATGTTTTTTCCGGCATTGATTGCGCTAAGGGTTGGAGCCAGGCCAACACCCCCCACAAGGGCGTTAACTACCGTGTCTGCTTCCGACAGCCTTGCAACCTCAATGACACCCTCAATTCCCGTTAAAATCTCGACCTTTTTTCCTTTAAGCCTATCCTTTAGTTTGAATGCCGACGCTTCATCAGTCAGGGCAACCAGCTTGGGGCTAAACTCATTTATCTGCCTCTCCAAAAGCTCTATGCTTTTGTTGGCAGTCAGACCGAGCACGTTTATTTCATCAAATTTTCTTAAAGCGGAAACAGCCTCAAGGGTTTGTACGCCAATTGAGCCTGTTGAGCCAAGAATACATATGTTTTTTATCATTAAAAGTCCACCTACGGAATTTTCTAATTACTGGAACTTTAAAATCCACATTAACGCATAAACACAAGGGGCAGTAAATAAAACACTATCAAACCTATCAATAATGCCGCCGTGACCGGGAATAACCTTGCC
>CAYWBF010000145.1:0-6806 GCA_964456085.1 uncultured Eubacteriales bacterium | reverse complement strand
TAGGAAAATTCTGCCAAAAATTACATATTGCTACAAATTGTATGAAATTATTTTCTCATTATGTTACTTTAACTCATTCCTAGTATATATTATTATTAACAGTAAATAATATATATAAAGAGTATATTATGATGAATTATTGCTTTTAAGCAGATTGGGATGAGTTTATGGCGAATGAATTGTCCTTCACTATTAACCGTGATATGACAAAAGAAAAGCTAAGAAAAATTATTGGCAATAATATCCGTATCGCACGTGAAGCTCGCGGATTTTCAATTGAAATGTTAGCAGAAATCTTAGGCCTTTCCACAAGCTTTGTTGGTCTTATTGAACGTGGCCAACGTGGAACCACAGCTCATAATCTTTACAGAATTTCAGAAATCTTCGACATGCCAATTGACAAGCTTGTCTTTTCTACTGAGCTGGATGCTAATTCTATTAAAGAAGATGAGCCAACCGCTACCAAGCGCGAAAGAATATTAAGCTATCTGTATAATTTTTCAGAGCCTGAATTGGATTACATTTTTGACTCTTTAGTAAAGTTAAAAGCACTACAGAAAATTTATTGTTCGAGAAAAGCCGGCCAGGTTGCACAAAATGATGCTGATGACGAATTTGATGAGGTTGTTGCGGCTTTACGCAAGCAGGACGAGTTTAATTACGACTATTAAAAGAAATTTTTAAATCGGTAGAGTCAAGTGATTGTTTCAAAATTAGCGGAACACATTTTCAGAATCCTGCACAGTTTAAGTGGGTTTATGAAAATGTAAGGTAACACTTATTTCTGAACAATCACTAAAGCGTTTTCTAAAGCTTGAAAATAAGCAGAAGATTTTTCCGATTGTTTATAGTAGTGCTATAGAGGGTAAATTTAATCCTTTGGTGGTATTTATATACCGCCTTATTTTTTAAAAAAACGCATGGAAGAAAAATTTTTCTTCCATGCGTTTTTTTATGGGTTCGTTATTTTTGCTCCCAACGTGACAACATTTGCTCTAGTACATAAATCGGTTTATGTCCTCCCTAGTAATCCCTGTGTGAACTGCTATGTTTATAGAATTGGCAATTATACCGGAAATACGTTCCACTACTGCGTCTACCTCCTTTGGGGTTACAAACATGTTGCCGCTGTAGGGATTAAGTATTTCGGTTATTAGTCCGTATTTTTCTGTGTCCTCCAAATCCTTTAGCATTTCAAAAAACTCCGAGCCTTTGTCTGTGCTTGCTATCATTTGATTAAGCATCATATCCATTGTGTCATTTACAAGGGTTGCGGCATCTACCACGGTGGGCACGCCTATAGCTATGCAATTGGTGCCCAAGGTTTCCTTGCTTAATGTTGCACGCTTGTTTCCAATGCCTGCACCGGGGTTGATTCCTGTGTCTGTCATTTGGAATGTGGTGTTTATTCTGTTAGTGCGCCTAGCGGCAAGAGCGTCTACGGCTATTACCAAATCCGGTTTTACTCTGTCTACCAGTCCTTTTACTATTTCCATTGTTTCTATTCCAGTTATACCCATTACGCCTGGGGAAATAGCGCTTAATGGGCGTACAGAATCGGATACCTCCTTTGGAACGGAGTCTAAAATGTGTCTGGTCACAAGTAGCTTTGACACAACCTTTGGGCCAAGGGCGTCAGGGGTTACCCTCCAATTACCAAGCCCCACCACTAAAATGGTGCTGTCTTTTGATAAATTATGGAGCTTGCCCAGCTTTTCGGATAATTTTCTTATAATTCTCTCATGGGCATCTATATCGTTTTCTTTAATCAAGTCGGATTCTATTGTTACGTAATTTCCAATGGGCTTTTGCATCTGTGCAGAGCCGGTTTCGTTTAATATTTTTACCCAAGTGATTTTTACGCCTTCCTCATCCTCCACCTCGAGAGCTATTCCTTCCTCCTCTGCACTATCGCCCAGCATTTCCTTTGCTTCAATAGCTAGGTCAGTATATATAGAAAAACTTTTATTCTGTTTCATTTTTTCCCTCCAATTATATTTTTGTATTTTAGGTTGTCCTGATTTTCCATAAATATACTATATGAAATTATTTGGGAGCTGTTAAAATGATAATTAGTTTCGGGTGAGCTGCACTACCCAAAGCGCCCTAGCATTCATAAAATTTTATTTGCGGCCTCTAACATGCTTATGATATAATAAATTGAATTGAATTGTTCAAAAAAACAGAAAAGAGGGCTTTATGGAGTGGGTTAAGGCTGGGATTGTTACTACGTCCCTTGGAATAGAGCCTGTTTGTGCTATGCTCTCCGATTGCGGAGTAAGCGGAGTTCAAATAATTGACGAAGAAGAAATGCAGGCATTTTTAAAGGATAACCCGTTTAACTGGGATTATGTAGATGAAGGCTTGCTTTCCTCCGGTAACAACGGTGAGGCTTCCGTTATTTTTTACCTGAATTATGGGGATGGCTTTAAGGAAACACTTTCTCTTGTTGAGTCACGTCTTAAGGACATGGCAAGTATTCCCATTGGGATAGATTTAGGAAAGCTGCTGCTTGTAACGGAGGTTGTAGACGACGAAGAATGGCTTAATAAGTGGAAGGAATTTTACAAGCCGTTTCAAATTGGACAAAGAGTAATAATTAAGCCGTTTTGGGAAGACTATATTGATAACGGCAACGACAACAAAGACAATAAAATTATATTTAACATTGACCCTGGTCACGCCTTTGGCACAGGGCTTCATCAAACCACACGTCTATGCGTATTGGCTCTTGAGAAGTATTTTTCAAGCTGCAAAGAACCTACAGTGGCATTAGACTTAGGCTGCGGCAGTGGAATACTGTCTATAATTGCCCTGCTTCTTGGTGCAGAAAAAGCCACAGCTATTGACATTGACCCTAACGCTGTTAACGTTGCCCTAGAAAATGCAAAGCGAAATAACTTAGACGAATCCAGATTTACTACACTACATGGGAACATTCTTAAAGATGACCAACTGTTCAAAAAGGTTTCTACTATTAAATATGATTTGATTTTGGCTAACATTGTTGCGGATATTATTATTGAGGCGGCTCCTTTGGCTAAGGCATGTATTAAGGAAGGCGGCATTTTTATTACCTCTGGCATTATTAAGGAGAGAGTAGAGGACGCTACCGCCGGCTTAGTCAACTCCGGCTTTGAAATATTGTCCGTGGATAGTATTGACGATTGGTACTCCATAACCTGTAAAGGGGTTTTTTAATTCAACTATGAGCAAGTTCTTTATTAATCAAGACCAAATCGACGAAAATGAAAAGAGCGGCCTTGTTAACATAACCGGGGCTGATGCCAAACACATAAAAGGCTCTTTAAGATGTAAAGAGGGCGATTTCATAACCGTTTCCGATAACGCGGGAACGGATTTTTCCTGTAAAATCGTAGATATGAACAAAGACAACGTTGTTGCTGAGATTGTAAAACGCTATCCCTCTCAAGGAGAGCCTGCCCTAAAGATTACCCTTTTTCAAGGAATGCCCAAGGGCGCAAAGATGGAGCTTATTATAGAAAAATGTGTTGAGCTTGGTGTACATCAAATTATTCCTGTGCTAACTGAGCATACTATCGTAAGAGAGCTTTCGGAGAACAAGCTAAGTCGGTTTAACAAAATCTCCGAGGCTGCTGCCAAGCAATGCGGACGTGGGTACATTACAAAGGTTACCGAAATGGTTGACCTTCAACAAGCCGCAGCTTTGTCAGCTTCCTATAGCAGCCGCTTTTTTGCCAACGAAAGGGAAACAGAAAACCATATAGGCAACGAAGCAAGGAAAGGGCTTTTACTTGGTGACAGCATTTGCATTTTTATAGGGCCGGAGGGTGGATTTTCTCCCGGCGAGATTAGCTTTCTTCAAAAAAGCGGCTTAACCTCCGTTTCCCTTGGAAATAGAATTTTACGAACTGAAACTGCCGGGTTTATGGCGATTATTATATTTTTATATGAGAGGGGTCTTATTTAATGAGTAAGATTAGAGTATTTATTGCGGATGATTCGGTTGTGGCTCGAAATATGCTTAGCCGTATTATTTCTGCGGAGGAGGATATGGAGGTTGTTGGAGAGGCAAGCTCCGGCCAGGGCAGCATTATTATGCTGGACGAGGTAAACCCTGATGTGATCATGCTGGAGGCCACAATCGGCGGCGGTATGACTGTGTCGGAAATCGTGCCCGAGCTTAAAAGTCTAAACCCGAATTTGAAAATAATCCTTTGTGCCGAAGCCAACAAGCGAGAGCAAATCATCTCCGGCTCTACCCAAGGCGCTGATGATTTTATTATTAAGCCGTATAACAAGCCCGTACTAATCAGAACAATCCGCCGTATAATGGATACTCATTAATTAAGCAGGTAAAACCCATGAAAACTATTATCGATGGTATATATTTTGATAACGCCGCAACTACATTCTCATGCACGGAAAGCATACAGGCTTTTATAGAAAGCCAAGAAAGCTGCTTTGCAAACCCCTCGTCGCTACATTCCCTCGGAATCGAGGCTGAGCTTAGGCTTAAAGCCGCTAAGGATCCGTTTTTTAGGCTTCTTGGTGTAAGCCCACAGCATGGGTCTTGGCCGGTCAGCTCTGATATAATTTTTACATCAGGCGGCTCGGAGGCAAATAATCTTGCCATATTCGGAGCTGTCAATGCCTATCAAAGACTAGGCAACCACATAATAACCTCAAAAGCCGAGCACCCTTCTGTTCTTATGGCGGTAAAACACCTTGAACAAAAGGGTTTTTTTGTTACCTATTTGGAGCACATGGAAAACGGTGAGGTTGACTTGGAGCAGCTTGCCCAAGCCGTCACCGACAAAACACTCCTTGTAAGCTTAATGTATGTTAATAATGAAACAGGGAAAATCCAGCCGCTAGAAAAAATAAACGCAATAATTAGGCGTAAAAATAAAAATGTCATTTTTTTCACCGACTGTGTACAGGCCTTTGGTAAGCATATGGTTAATGTACTTGCCGCCGGTGTTGATATATGCAGCTTTAGCTCCCACAAAATCCATGGAGTTAAAGGCGTGGGTGGATTGTTTGTAAAAAAAGGTGTACGCCTTACGCCAATGCTTTACGGCGGAGAGCAGCAGGGTCAGCTTCGCCCCGGTACAGAAAACTCATACGGAATTTTGGCTTTCTCTGTCGCCGCACAGGTATCCTTGGAGAATTTTAAGGAAAACGAAAAAAAGGCAGCCATGCTTAAAGGCGCCTTTTTAAACGGGCTAAAGGATATTCCAGAGGTATATTTAAACGGAGAGCTTGAGGGCTTTTCTCCTTACATAGTCAACGTTAGCTTCTTGGGCATAGGTGGAGAAATAATGCAAAATCAGCTTTCTATGAAGAAAATATACGTTTCCACAGGGGCAGCCTGCAGCAAGAGAAAAAAAACTGAAGGCCCTCTTGATGCTTACGGCTTTCCAAAAGAGCGTATTGCCTCGGCAATACGGTTTAGCTTTTCTTCCTACAACACACTGGAGGAGGTTGACTATGCCCTTGGTGTGCTAAATGAAAGTGTTAAATCGTTGCGAAAGCAGGTAAGGAATCGATAATGCACCTAGGTTCCATAGATAAAGAAAGGATGCCCGAGATGAAAAAAAACGTTCTTCTTATAAAATACGGCGAAATTGCCCTTCGTGGAAAAAATAGAAGCCTTTTTGAAAAGGCACTGCTTATGCAGATAAAGGATAGGATTAAGAGTTACGGCGAATTCTATCTACATAAAGAATATGGGAGATTTTTTGTGGAAAGGCTCAACGGCGAAGAATGCTTTGAAAGTATTATTCCTATTATTACTAATATAGTGGGGGTAGCTGCCGTGGCTCCATGTCAGGTGCTCTCTGAGCAAGACCTTGACAGCCTTAGAGAAGCTGCCTTAGAGGAAATGAATCAAATAATTCAAGAACAGCCTACTGAAAAGGCTGTTGGCTTTAAAGTGCACACAAAACGAGTAAAAAAAAGCTACCCTACCCCATCGATGGATGTATCCGCACTTGTGGGGGGATTTATTTTGGAAAACACTGAAGGAAGGACTATGGTTAATGTACGGCAGCCGGAGGTTAATATTTATATTGAGCTTCGGCAGTCTGCCTATGTTTATTCCAGAATAACAAAAGGTGTTGGAGGACTTCCATCAGGAACCTCTGGGAAGGCGCTGCTGCTTTTGTCTGGCGGCATAGACAGCCCTGTGGCTGGTTTTTTAATGGCTAAGAGAGGAGTTGCTCTGGAAGGGGTTTATTTTCATTCTCCCCCATTCACCCCCGAAAAAGCTAAACAAAAGGTCATAGACCTTGCAAAAACACTGTCCTCCTTTTCTGGAGGCTTCAAGCTGCATGTAATTAATTTTACAGAAATACAAAGCTATCTCCACGAAAGAGTTCAAGCGGAAAAGCTGACTATTCTTTTAAAACGGACAATGCTTAGGATTTCTCAGGAAATAGCCAACAAGTCTGATATAGAGGCTTTGGTGACGGGGGATTCTGTTGGTCAGGTGGCAAGCCAGACTATAAAGAGCATTGCCGCCGTAACCTCCGCTACACATCTGCCTGTACTGCGCCCTCTTTGCGGCATGGACAAGGAGGAAATCATTGATATTGCAAAAAAAATCGGCACCTTTGAAATTTCTATTCTGCCATATGAGGACTGCTGTACGATTTTTGTGGCGAAGCATCCTGAAACTAAGCCTAAGACATCTATTATCGAGGGGATAGAATCACGGCTTGTTGAGCTGGAGGAAATGATTTTCGACTGATTAAGCGCTGTTGAGGTATTGAATTTATAGGTTTTAAACGAAAAAAATAAAAAATTGTTTTGAAAATTCC
>CAYWBF010000144.1:0-6829 GCA_964456085.1 uncultured Eubacteriales bacterium | reverse complement strand
CAGCTTCGCTCCTTTGACGAATTTGCAAGTGACTTGCTTTTGCTTCCGTTAGAGGAGCAAAAAGCTGTGCTTAAGCGCTCAAAGGCTGTGGGGTTTGATGTAAGCGTTCCTCTTTTTCTTATAGTGCTTCAGGTTCACAGCTTACCGCGCTCATTCACTGATAAAACAGTTTTCTTTGAAAAGCTTAAAGCACGCTTTTGCGCTTCCTTTTACGCTTCTGACACAAGGCATAATGTTTTTGCAAATGTAGAGCAGTACATAGTAATATTTATTGACTATGTTGACCCAAAAAAACAAAGAGATGATGTTGATACACTTATAGGTGCTTTGAAGGACTTAAGAGTAAAGGACTATTATATTGGAGTTTCTAAGGAAGTAACCGACCTTAAAGATTTAACCCACAAATACACTGATGCGAAAAGGGCACTGGAAATTACAAAATGGTCCAATTGCCAGCGTGTTATGTTTGCTGAGGGAATAGGAATATATCGTATTATTAACAGTGCCAGAGACAGAGATGAGCTTTTGGAATATGCAGATGAAATACTTCATAAGGTGCTTGATTATGACAAACGAAACAATACGGAGCTTTTACAAACATTAAACCGCTTTATTGAATGTGGAGGAAATCTAAAGCTTACGGCAGAAAGCCTGTTTGTGCATTACAACACCGTTCGCTACAGGTACAGGCTTCTTGAGCAGCTTTTGGAAAAGGAATTATCATCATTTAACCAGCTACAGGAGGTAAATCTTGCATTAAAAATATACTTTTGCTTTAAGGTCAAACAACAACATAGGTAATGTTGCATAATTAAGCAGTCTGTTTGTCATCTAATGACAAACAGACTGCTTAATTTTTGTTTTCAACATATAAAGACACCTGTTTTTAGTTGTGTTAACATAATTAAAACTTACAGCAATTTTCAAAATGGTAGTCAGCTTTGTTCGCAAAAATAACGTTGAAGCGTTCGTAATTTTTGCTCCGAACTTGGCAACATTTTGATAAATTGCTCTAGAAATATAAAGGGGGGTTAAGGATGAAGATAGGCGAGATAACCGTATGGCAAAGGTCGGATATAAACGGATATTTTGGTTTGTTTACAAATAACATAACAAATATTCTAGTGCTAACCGGTTTACTGCTCTATGCTGTAAGATTGCCGGAAGAATTAGTTTTTGGACGGATATTGCCAGCGGTAGGACTTGCAATATTTATGTGCTCGTCCTTCTATTTTTATCAAGGCTATTTAATGGCAAAGCGAGAAGGGCGTGATACTGTAACTGCATTGCCATCAGGTATTAGTGTACCGCATATGTTTTTAATCGTTTTTATGATTATTTTGCCGGTTAATCTAAAAACAGGAAACCCTATTATTGCTTGGCAGGCCGGAATGGCATGGTGCTTTCTAGAAGGTGTTGTTGAGTGCTTAGGTGCCTTTCTCGGAAAATTTATTAGACGTGTAGTGCCTAGGGCAGCACTTTTAGGTTCTCTCGCCGGTGTTTCAATAACCTATATTTTAGGCAACGGAGCAATTCAAAGCTTTGAGGTTGGTTATATTTCATTTGCAAGCTTCGCAGTAATACTGCTTGGCTTTGTTGCAAAAAAGAAAATGCCCTTTAACCTACCGGCAGGGCTTGTGGCAATTGTGTTAGGCACAATTTTAGGCTGGATATCGGGCTATATGAGTGCGGACGGTCTTGCGTCCTCGTTTTCTAATATCGGTTTTTATCCTCCTATACCTGCCTTTTCAGATTTGTTTGTAGGAATGTCTGCCGCCTCAGGATATTTGATAGCAGCAATACCAATGGGCATATATAACTTTCTGGAAAGCATTGACAACCTGGAAAGCGCTGAGGTTGCAGGTGACAAATATCCCACAAGCACCTTATTGCTTGCAGACGGATTAACAAGCATGGTAAGCGCAATGTTTGGAAACGTAGTACCTACAGCAATATATATAGGTCATCCCGGCTGGAAAAGCATTGGTGCAAGGCTGGGTTATACTGCTCTTACAGGAGTAAGCGTTCTGTTAATATCTGTTTTCGGCATAGGCTCGGTGTTAATAACTATTATTCCTGTTGTGGCATTGCTTCCTATACTTATTTACATAGGAATGCTTATAGGCTCTCAAGCCTTTATGCATGTACCGCAAAAGCATTTTCCTGCTGTAATATTGGGCATTATGCCTTGGCTGGCCGACTGGGGAAAAACACTAATCGGAAACGCTGTTGCAACTGCCGGAGGAAATATAGCAGAGCTTTCCCAAGAAGCGTTTGTACAGAACGGCATATACTACAGAGGCTTTGAGGTAATAGGCAACGGCGCAATTGTAATAGGTGTAATTTGGGCGACGCTTTTGGTGTATTTGCTTGAAAACAAGACAAAAAACGTTTTGATTTTATGTACTGTTGCAGCGACTCTAACGTTTTTTGGAATAATCCATTCTCCATCTGTTGGCTTTTTTATGGAGCCGGGAATATGCCTTGGGTATTTGCTGGTGGGAGCTATTTCCCTTGCTTTATCAAAGCAGGAGTGCGAAGTTGAGGAGACATCAACATTGTAATTTAACGTGAGTTCGACGAAGTCGAATAAGCCGCTTTAGCGGCTTAAATTGCGAAGCAATTTTCACGTTTTGTTCGACGAAATTGCGGTTTTTGCAATTTCGTCGAACTCGCATTAATTTATAAAAATATTTTAAAGGAGTGTACCTTATGAAACAATTTTTAGTTGAAGCATTACCTTATACCTACACATTTTCACTTGAAAACACAGCTCTTGTAATAATAGACATGCAGCGTGATTTTTGTGAGCATGGCGGCTTTGGCGAAAAGCTTGGCAACGATATTACCCCAACGAAAAGCATAATTCCTGTTGTGAAGAACATGCTTGATTCAGCAAGAGAGCATGGAATGCTTGTTATTCACACAAGAGAGGGGCATAGACCAGACCTTTCCGACTGCCCTCCAGCAAAGCTTAATCGTGGGAAAAAGCAAGGCGCAGGCATTGGCGACCAAGGGCCTATGGGGCGTATCTTAGTTCGTGGGGAGTATGGACATGATATTGTAAAGGAGCTTTACCCTATAGAGGGCGAAATAGTTTTGGATAAGCCGGGTAAGGGAGCTTTTTATGCAACAGACCTTGAGCTTATTTTAAGAACAAGAGGCATTGAAAAGCTTATAGTGTGCGGAGTTACAACACATGTTTGTGTAAGCACAACAATAAGAGAGGCTAACGACCGTGGCTTTGATTGCCTTCTGCTTTCAGACTGCTCGGCAGCATTTGACATAGCTGACCACGAAGCAACAGTAAAAAGTATACATCAGCAGGGCGGTATTTTTGGCTGGGCTTCAACCTCTGATAAGGTAATTGCTGCATTAAACTAAGGAGTGTTGGGGGAGCTGCACTCCCCCGAACCCCCTAGCCTAATAATAACAAATTTCAGGAGGATTCTATGAATAATAAAAGTGCAGGTACTCCTTGGTGGGTAGCAGGCGACTTAAATGGTTTTTTTGGTCTGTTTTCTAATTCATTAACAAATTTTTTAACGGCAATAGGTCTTTTGTCCTTTGCAATTTCAATGCCGAGCGATATAGTTTTTGGCAAAATAGTTCCGGCAACTGCAATTGCCATTGCCGGAGGAAATATTATACTTGCCTACCTTGCAAAGCAGCTTTCTGTTAAGGAAAACCGCTCTGACATTACAGCTATGCCTTACGGCTTAAGTGTTCCCCACTACTTTGCAGTAGCCTTCGGAGTATTATTACCTACCTACATAGCAACAGGCGATTGGACTATAGCCTGGGCAACAGGTATCGTGTGGAATCTGATTCAAGGGTTAATAATGCTTGCAGGTGCATTTTTCGGCCCCATAATGAAAAAGTATTTGCCCCGGGCGGCAATGCTTGGAACTCTTGCCGGATTTGCTATCACATTTATTTCTGGCAATCCGCTGGGCGAGGTTTTCACCGTGCCGTACATAGGTCTTACTTGCTTTGCTATTCTAATGGTAGGCTGGCTTTCTCAAAAGCGTATGCCATTTGGTATTCCCGCCGGTGCATTTGCAATTGCTGTTGGCACTATATTGGCATGGGTAACAGGCTACATGAAGCCCGAGGCAATTGGGGAGGCTGTTGCCGGCTTTAATATTCCATTGCCTTCATTAATGCTTGGATTTTTAGGAAAGGGATTTGCACAAATAGGTCCGTTTTTGCCTGCCGCAATTCCTCTTGGTATTTACGATTTCTTAGAAAGCCTTGACAACCTAGAGAGTGCTGAAGCTGCCGGGGAGAATTATCCTACGGCTATATGCTTAAGCGTTCCTGCTATTCTTACCATTATTGGAGCGTTTTTTGGAAGCGTATTCCCTACAATTATTTATATTGGGCACCCAGGCTGGAAAGCTACAGGCGCACGCATAGGCTATAGCCTTGCTACGGCCGCCGGAATATTAATTTTGTCTTACACAGGATTATTGAAGCTTGTTTCTGCTGTTATTCCGTTAGTTGCCCTTTTACCAATATTAATTTACATAGGCATGGTTATGGGTGCTCAGGCGTTTTCTACTGCCTCAAAGCGTCATATGCCTGCAATTATATTCGCCTTTTTACCCTTTGTGGGAAGCTTTATTGTGTTAAAGCTTAACTCAACAATTAATGCAGTTAACGCTGCTTTAGAAGCTGCTGGTGCTGGAGTTTCTGTTGCGCTTACAGAGGAGAGTGCCGGAGGTGTTGTTGCTGTAACTAACGCTTTTATGTCCGGAAACGGCGTGCCGTTTTTAGGCTGGCTTCGTCTTTCACAAGGCGACTTTATCAGCTCAATGCTTTTAGCCGCAACCATAATTTATATTATTGACAAACGCTACATGCGTGCCGCTGCTTTCAGCTTAATAACAGGAGTTCTGGCATTCTTCGGAATTATCCACGCTGCAACCTTCGGAATAAATTCCTCACCGGCAATGACCATAGGCTATATTGGAATGGCAGCAGTGCTTCTTGTGATGAATTATTATCAAAAGGACGAAAACAAGCTTTCTAAAGAAGTTTTAGAGGAAATAGCAAACGAGAAGGCTGCTCATACTCAACATTAAAAATATTAAAGGATTGTTTCAAAATTAGTGTCTCTATACATTTTCAGAAACCCACTTGAACCGTGTGGGATTCTAAAAATGTGAGACACTAATTTTGAAACAATCCCTAGGAGGAGTATAAATATGGAACGACTTATACATATTCGGAAAAATGCCTACTATGACTCGGTAACGCTTATGACACTTTCCAGCAAGCTTAAAAAGCTTGCTGGAGTGGCAGATGCTGTGGTTGTAATGGGCACAGATATGAACAAGGAGCAGCTTGAAAGCGTTGGACTTAGCGATGAAAGTACTACAGCGGCATCGGCGGCAGACCTTATTATTGCAATAAAGGCTGAAAGCGCAAAGGTATGTGATGATGCCTTTTCAATGATTGACGAGCTGCTTTCAAAAAAATCCGGCAAGAAGGATAAGGGCGAGGAAAGCTATTCAACAATTAATTTAGCAAAGGCTGCAAACCCAGAGCTTAACATGGCTGTTATATCTGTTGCCGGTGAATATGCGGCAAGAGAAGCAATGCAGGCATTGCGTAACGATATGCATGTTATGCTTTTTTCCGACAACGTAACAGAGGAGCAGGAGCTTGAGCTTAAAACCTACGCCCACAATAAAAACCTCTTGGTTATGGGGCCTGACTGCGGAACAGCAGTTTTAAACGGAGTAGGCTTATGCTTTGCCAATGCTATAAAGCGTGGTGAGATAGGTCTTGTTGCTGCATCAGGAACAGGACTTCAAGAGGTTATGGTGCTTATAAGCAATCTTGGTGAGGGTATTAGTCAAGCTATAGGCACAGGCGGCAGAGATCTTTCGGCAAAAATCGGCGGTATAATGATGTTGGACGGCTTAAAGCTGTTGGAGGAGGACGAAGAAACAAAAGTAATAGTTCTTGTTTCAAAGCCACCTGTTAAGGAAGTAGCAGAAAAGATTTTGGCAGGGGTAAAAAACTGTACAAAGCCTGTGGTTGTTTGCTTTATTAGCGGCAGCCCAGAAATGCTTGAAGGCACAAATGCAATATTTGCGGCAAACCTAGAGGATGCGGCAACTCAAGCCGTATTAGCTGTGCAAGGCAAGACCTATGAAAAGCATATTACCACAAGGCATGAAATTCCAAAGGCACAAGTAAAAGAGAAAATTGCTGCGCTTAATCCTGAGCAGAAATATATTAGAGGTTTATTCTGCGGAGGAACCCTTGCTTCGGAAGCGTTGACGGAAATAGCAAAGGAATTTTCTCCAATATATAGCAACGTAGCAAAAAAAGCAGAGCAAAAGATGAAAGACCCTAAGCACAGCGAAGCAAACTGTATTGTTGATTTAGGCGACGATATTTTCACCGTAGGCAAGCCGCACCCAATGATAGAGCCAGAGCTGCGTGTAGAAAGGCTTTTACAGGAAGCCGCCGACCCGGAAACTGCTGTTATTTTATTAGACTTTGAGCTTGGATTTGGCTCCCACAGCGACCCTGTTGGTGTCACGGCAGATGCCTTGCAGAGTATTAAGGAAAACCATAGCAGTATTGCTGTTGTTGGATATATTTTAGGCACAGAAGATGACTATCAAGGCTATGCTTCTCAAAAAGCAATTCTTGAAAAGTGCGGTGTTATTGTGGCACAAAGTAATCTTCATGCGGTAAAAATCGCAATGGAAATTGCCGGAAGAAAGGAGGCGTAGTTATGTTTAAGGAACTGAAATTTTTAAACGTTGGCACACCTATGTTCAAAAATGAAATTGCAAAGCAAGGGGCG
>CAYWBF010000143.1:0-6848 GCA_964456085.1 uncultured Eubacteriales bacterium | reverse complement strand
AGCTTATGAATTTAGAATTTAAGCGTATATGGAACACACTTGGGCATAAGGAAAACACCTTAGAATACACGCCTTTAGTTGTGAAGGAAAACCCTTACTTTGAAATTTTGGAACAAGCAAAAACAGAGACGGAGCTTATCTCCTCCCTTAGCTGGTACTACAATAAAATGGGCTGCGGACAGCTTGCTTCAAACGCCATGTGCCGATACGACAGCCGACTTGGTTTAGTAGGAATATCCAACCCCGACACTGTTACCTTCTCGGAAATCTACGCTGTAGACGAGCAGGTTAAGGCGCTTACTGACAATACCGAGGCATTTTTAAACGGCAGTCCGGCAAACAACGTACTGCTAATAGGCTCAAGAGGCACAGGCAAATCCTCCTGTGTTAAGGCTCTGGCAAACAAATACTATTCCAGCGGCCTAAGAATAATTGAAGTTAACAAAAATCAAGCAAAGCATATTCCAAAGCTGCTTGCAGAGCTTAGCCAGCGTTCCAAGCACTTTATAATATTCATGGATGACCTTAGCTACGACGATTTTGAAATAGAATATAAGCATATGAAATCCTTGCTGGAGGGCAGCGTTGAGACACGGCCTAAAAATGTGTTGTTCTACGCCACCAGCAACCGCCGCCATATTATTAAAGAAAACTGGGCGGACAAAACCGGAGAGGCTGCCCCCGGCGAGCTTCACCTTACCGACAGCGTTAACGAAAAGCTGTCACTTTCTGACAGATTCGGTCTGACCCTAACCTTCCCTAAGCCTTCTAAGGAGCAATACTTACAAATTGTCCTTGGTATAGCCAATAGGGAAAATGTCAATATTCCAGAATATTTTCTAGTAGAGCAGGCTTTAAAATGGGAAGCTAACCAAAGCGGCTATTCTGGAAGAACAGCACGTCAGTTTATTAACAACATTATATGGGAGCTTACTAAGAGTTAAATTGGCTCCGGTTTAATTATGAGGATATTATAATTTTGGGTGAGCTACACTCCCCCAAGCCCCCTAGTCTGAAAGGAATGTATATAATGCAAAACGTTTTAACATTGCAGGACGTGATTTTTGCGTCTGCTCTTGCATTGTTTTTTACCTGGCTTGTTACAAACGTGTCTAAGCTGTTTAAGGTTTTGGCGGCTAGACCGGCAGAATTTAATTACAGGGCACAGGATTTAAATAAAATATTAAACAAGTGCTATTATTTGTTTCCTATGGATATAATACAGTTTAGAGGTCAAACCTTTAAGCGTGGCATGAACATAAGAATCACCACCGAGCACCACAGAATTTTTGAGGGCGAGCTAATAGGCCAAAATCAGGACAACATGGTTTGCCTTATAACCAACGCTCAAATCATTGCCCAGGAGCTTGAAACAATTAGTCAGATAGAACGTTTGGTACACTAACAAGTTAAATATTTCCCAGCAAGCTTCAAAACATTTCTATAAATATATTTTAATTAGGAGGAATTCACATGAAAAAAGCAAGTCTTAAGATTTTGGCCCTGTTGGAAAGCGGAAAAATTACCTCTGATGAAGCAGTGAAGCTTCTTGAAGCAGTTAAAAAGAATGACGGCATCAGCACCAGCTTTGATTCCGAGGACGTTCAGGAAAAGCTTAGCAACTTCTCCGCTCAAGTAGACACCTTTGCTAAAGATGTAGGTGGAAAAATGGGCAGCGCTTTTAAGGAAATGGAACCAAAGGTAAAAAAAGCAACAAAGGTAGTATTTGAAAAGACAGCAAAGGTAGTAGACGAAATTTCCAAGTCATTAAACGAGACTCTTAAAAACATGGAAACAGAGGACTGCTGTGAGGACACCGACTGCTGCTGTGGCGAAGTAGTAGACTGCTGCATTGAGACAACAGACTGCTGCGCTGAAAACGCTCCTGCCGCTTGCTGCTCTGAGGACGCCGCTCCTACAGGAGAATGCTGCTGCGGTAACGATGACAACACTCCTGTAGAAAATAAATAATTTTTTTATTTACAAACCTCAAACTTTGTAGTATTATGTTTTTTAAAATTACCAGCACCTTTTGGAGGATATTATGAGTCAATTATCAAATGCGAGCTTCACATGGCTTTGGGCTAGCTTTATTAACATAGTTAATAGGGTTACTCTGTCATGCGCCGAAAAAGTATAATTTAACTCATAATTTTTTAATTAAGTTAAATTAAGCCTGTGGTTCTTGATGAGAACCACAGGCTTTTTTTATATTTTTGGGTTTTTAGGGCAGGGCAAAACCATGGGGTAACTTTTGAAAAATTTCCCCCATCCCCCAAAAACCTTAATAAAAACAAAAAAAATAAAAAGGGGAGTCAAAAATGAGCAATGTGCCTTACAAAATTTATCTAAGCGAAAACGAGATGCCAAAGGCTTGGCATAATGTGAGAGCCGTAATGCAGGAAAAACCTGAGGGATTTGTTAATCCTGGAACAGGTCAGCCCTGTGCTATGGAGGACTTGCTTCCGCTATTTTGCCGTGAGCTGGTGGAGCAGGAGCTAAACGTTACCGACGAGTTCATTCCTATACCCGAGGAAATCCAAGGCTTTTATAAGATGTACCGCCCCTCACCTCTTGTGCGTGCCTATTGCCTGGAACAGGCGCTTGGTACGCCAGCGAAGATTTTTTATAAATTTGAAGGCAACAACACCTCCGGCAGTCATAAGCTAAATTCGGCGGCGGCGCAGGTTTACTATGCAAAGCAGCAGGGTGTTACCCAGCTTACCACAGAAACAGGTGCAGGCCAGTGGGGCAGCGCATTGTCGATGGCCTGTGCTTATTTCGGGGTAGACCTTAGGGTGTTTATGGTTAAGGTGTCCAGCGAGCAAAAGCCTTACCGAAAAATCCTTATGGAAACCTACGGCGCAAAGGTAATCCCTTCACCCTCGGATACTACTGATATAGGACGAAAAATTTTGGCTGAAAACCCAGCTACGGGTGGCAGTCTTGGGTGTGCCATTTCTGAGGCTATTGAGGTAGCTATGAAGTCGGATAACTGCCGCTATGTTTTGGGCAGTGTACTTAATCATGTGCTGCTTCATCAGTCGGTTATTGGCTTAGAGGCAAAGGCGGCTTTGGATAAGTACGACATTACCCCCGATGTTGTAATAGGCTGTGCTGGAGGCGGCTCAAACCTTGGAGGGCTTATTTCCCCATTTATGGCTGATAAAATACGAGGCAAGTCGGATATAGAATTTATTGCCATAGAGCCTTCTAGCTGCCCAAGCATGACAAGAGGTCGCTATGCTTACGACTTCGGCGACACGGGCAGAACAACCCCTCTTATTAAGATGTACACCCTTGGCTGCGGCTTTATTCCTTCCTCCAGCCATGCAGGAGGGTTGCGCTATCACGGTATGTCACCTATTGTGTCCAAGCTGTACCACGATAAGCTTATGACCGCCCGTGCTTATTCTCAAACAGAGGTTTTTGAAGCGGCAAAAAGCTTTGCTCATTGTGAAGGTATTCTTCCGGCTCCTGAAAGCGCTCACGCTATAAAAGGCGCTATCGATGAGGCACTTAAGTGCAAGGAAACGGGAGAGGGTAAGAATATTTTGTTTGGGCTGACAGGTACAGGATATTTTGACATGACAGCATACCAGAGCTTTAATAACGGAAATATGAATGACTATATTCCTACAGATGAGGATTTGGAGAAGGGATTTCTTAGTTTGCCTAATATTGGATAGTAATGATATTAGTTTTAACGTGAGTTCGACGAAGTCGAATAAGCCGCTTTAGCGGCTTAAATTGCGAAGCAATTTTCACGTTTTGTTCGACGAAATAGCGTTTTTTGCAATTTCGTCGAACTCACATTAGTTTTAAATGATTGTTGCCGCAAAGCTATTTTTGGTTTTGCGGTACCTTTTTTTGTTGTACAAAGCCTCGAAAACTTCAAAAGGAGTTTATTTCAAATATATAAATTTTAAAATAAGGGCTGTTGTTTTTCGTAAAATATATGCTAAAATGTATGTAGTCATTATAAGAGAGGTGTTGAAGTGGAATTAACTGAAAACTTGAAGGACATAATCGCTAAACAAAAGGAAGTTTTAGCACAATTAGAAACAGAATATAAAATACTAGAAAGCAGTAATACAGTTCAGGAAAATGCCAGATTAAAATCCGAGCTTGAAAAATTAAAATCAGATTATCAAATAGCTAAGAGTAATGTATCAACACTTGAAGTCGAAAATGCAGCGTTTAAAAATGCGTTATATGAGCAAATATACAACGAAAAAATTAAGCTTGTAAACACCACAGAGCAAAGACTTAATATATTTTTTAAGTCAAGTGTTGAAGGAGAACAAAACAGGCTTTCAGCTATGGAAAACAGTGTCAAGTCAAGGATTGATAGTATTACATCTACCTTGAGGCACAATAACATAGATATAAAAGATGAAATTTATACAAAATTGGATGATTTAACTTTACTTCTAAATCAAAAAGTTACAGAAGCTCGTACAAAAATAAACCATGTATCTACAGCATTTTCTCAAGCTGAAAAGGATGAGCTTGAATCACTTAAAAATGAGCAAATTACCGATGAGCAGATGATTTCCGTTGCCAAAAAGAATAATGTGGAAAGGTTTGTAGGTTTAAATTTACTAAATGCAGTTGGAATATTCCTCATTATTGTTGGAGTTATTACAGCTGCACGCTATACATATGCTCAATTACCTGCTATGCTAAAGGGTATTATGATGTTCGTATTAGGCGGCTTAATGCTTATTGCAGGCGAGTTAATGAATAGAAAAAAATCAAATATTTTCTCCTTGGGCATTACCGCCGGAGGAATAGGCGTCTTGTATGTTGCTTTGGCCACAAGCTTTTTTGGCCTAAAAATACTTGGTATGTACCCTGCTGTCGCAGTGTGCGTATTGATAACAGGTGTTGCATTTATACTGTCAATTCGCTATAGCTCCCAAGTTATTCTTTCCTTTGCACTCATTGGCGGGTATCTGCCCGTGTTTTCAATTGGTTCTGATTCAGTTCTTATATACGGTGTTATGTTATATTTTGTAGCACTTAACTTGCTTGCGCTTATGGTGTCTTTTAACAAAAAGTGGCGAGTTCCTTCATTTATCGGGTTGGTCTTAAACATTTTTGGCACTTTATATATTTGTTTTAGCTCCGTTTACAACTCAAATACAAGTATAGCAAAGCAAGTAATCGTAATTTTATATGCTTTTTTTGCATTTTTGATTTATACTCTAATTCCCATAATCAGCACTTATCGTACAAAAGGTAAGTTTAAAAAAGCTGACGTGGCGCTACTTGCTATAAATACAACTTTTAGTAGTTTAATTATGTACGGTGTGTTTTATGTGTTTAGAATAAGAGATTTTGAAGGTGTCCTTGCAATCATCTTTGCCTCTATATATTTACTTCTTGGTTGGTTTATTGAAAAAGGCTTTGCCAACGAAGAGAAAAATACACAAGCATTGTTTTATATAACAGGGCTTGTATTCGTCGTTCTTGTCATACCAATACAATTTGGCAGGGCATGGCTGTCACTTGGCTGGCTTGCAGAGGGCGTTTGCTTAGCTACTTATGGCATTCTATACAATGATAAAGCCTTTAGACGGGCTGGAATTATTATTAGTGGATTATGTTTGTGGGCATTTTTGACTTTCGATTGTTTTTTTGGGATTAACTACTTGTTTGCATACAAATACCTTGCCATATCTGTAGGAAGTTTAATCATTTTAGGTGCATATATTCGCAAAAAAATGATTGCCAGTAGATTTGTTACAGTATATAAATACTTTACCCTAATCAATCTTTGGTTATATATGCTATACATAATTAGACAATTAGCAGATATGATGTATGATATTTTTGGAGGTAACAGCTCCTTTAGTATTGATTATCTGATTGCTGCAACAGCTATTATTGGGACGTTTGCCTTAGCATATGCCCTGCCAAGAATAAAGATTTTGTATGATACAGGCGTAAAAATAATATCAATTGTTTTATATGTTTTAGGTATTTTGGGATTATTTTTAATAAACAGTTTGGGTAGTCCTTTTAACAAGTATGCATTAACTACAACTACACTTGGTACCACACTTTTAGGAACGATGCTTCTGGTGGTAGTAGGCCTAATTTCGCTGGTTGCGGTACGTGATTTAATGAAGCTTATAGTAACAGGCAGAAAATTAAGTGTTGAGTGGTACCCCCTAATTATATCAGGGTATTTTGTACTCATCTTAACCCAAAATTTAATCACACAATACAACCTTTCTTTTTCAAGCGCAGTAATCAGTATAATATATGTTCTAACGGCACTTACATGGATAGTTTTAGGCTTTACAAAACGCTACTCGTTTATACGAAGGTTTGGTCTTGGATTAGCAATTTTGTCTGTAATAAAATTATTCTTGATAGACTTGTCAACCCTAACCCAAGGATATCAAATAATATCTTACTTTGTACTTGGGGTTACATTAGTAGCAATATCTTTTGTATATCAATATTTTAGTAAACGGTTAGAGCTTAAGATGGAGGTGCGCGTTGACGATGTTGAGAAGGATTAGTGTCTTTCTTTTTCTAATTTTTTTCAGCGCTACAAATATATATGCAGACTCAGCAAGCATTCAAATGAATGGCGAAAATCAGTACAAAGCATTAAGGCTAACGCCCGAAATCTATAACAATACAAACGGCGACCTATCCGACATATTAATTAAAAACAGCAAAGATGAAAATGTTCCTTATTTTATAAATTCCGGTTTTCAGAAAATATATAAAGTTGAAGAAACTTATCCAATGCAGTTGATAAATTCATATACCAAGGATGACAGCTTCTACTTTGATTATAGACTGACCACTGAACGAGAAAGTGACAC
>CAYWBF010000142.1:0-6887 GCA_964456085.1 uncultured Eubacteriales bacterium | reverse complement strand
CATCGAATAATGAAAAATATTAAGATTATGGATTGAATTGATGTAAGTTTTATTCTACTTTTTTATTTAATAATTAATCAAAATAATCTTTTTATATCTCTAAAATTTGCTTGACGTTTTCAGAAGATTATACTGGATTACCTTTAAGAATTTATCTATAATTATATATACCTTCAAGAAAATTCTATCATAAATCATTCACTTTAATTTGTAACCTTTTTTCAAAGTCTTTTTCATCAATATCTAAACCTGTGCAGTCAGCGGTTAAGCCTGTGCCTATTTTTGCGGCAACTCTAGGTGCTAAGTCTCTACCTACAGATGTTGCACCAACTAAAACAGATTCAGGTTTGTTTTCTAATATATAATTAGAAATTAATTCTGAATAAGCATCTGTTGTATAGTTTTCAAGAAGAGCATGTTCCAAATATACAACTTTTTCTGCACCGTAATGCAGAATATCATTAACTTCTTCATCTAATTTGTTTCCTAAAATCAATAGGGAAAGCTGTGATTTGGTTTTGTCGGCCAGTTCTCTGCCTGCTCCAAGCAGCTCGTATGTAACGTTAAGAATCTTGCCGAACCTTTGCTCGCCAATTACAAGCACGCCTTTCCATTCATCTAAATTAATACCCCTGTTAACCTTAGCATTTGACATTCCAAATTTCCTCCCGTTTTTTTGAGTATAATCGTAAACACTCACGCTATATAAGGTTCAAATTTTTAAATTCTTCAACCAATTTTTTGGCAGCTTCTTTCTCAGTGCCTTCTAAAATTACACCTTTAAACTCTTTTGTAGGAACAAAGCTTTTGTACACGTTTGTTGGAGAATTTTTTACACCAATTTGAGTTAAATCTACTTCTATATCATTAATTGTCCATTTCTTTACATTTTCTGGCTTACTGTAAGCTTCATATATACGTCTTGCATATGGGTATCTTGGGGTATTTAATTCTTTAATTGCAGTAAGAAGAATAGGCATATCAGCTTCTATAACAAAATGACCTTCTTCTAGTTTTCTTTCGGCAATTACTTTTTTGCCTTCAACTTTTAATTTTTGTACGTAGCTTATTTGTGGAATCCCCAAAAATTCTGCAATCTCAGGGCCAACTTGTGCAGTGTCACCGTCAATTGCTTGGCGACCGCAGAAAATAATGTCATAAGCGCCAATTGCTTTGATTGCAGATGCTAGAATAGTAGCTGTTGCCCAAGTATCAGAGCCGGCAAAAGCTCTGTCTGTTAACAAAATAGCCTCGTCAGCTCCTATTGCAAGTGCTTCTCTTAGTGCAACGTCTGCTTGTGGTGGACCCATGCACAATACTGTAACAGTTACATCTTTTAATTCTTCTTTTATTTTAACCGCTTCTTCAATAGCGTTCATATCATCTGGATTAATTATACTTGGAACACCATCTCTAATTAGTGTTCCTGTTTCTTGGTTAATTCTAACTTCATTTGTATCCGGAACTTGCTTTACACAAACAATTATCTTCATAAATTCCTCCATAAGAAATAAAACTTATTTTAATAGCTGTCTTGAGATTACTAGCTTTTGAATTTCATTTGTTCCTTCATAAATTCTTGTAACTCTTGCGTCTCTACACATTCTTTCAATTGGATAATCTTTCATATAACCGTATCCGCCGTGAATTTGCAAAGCCATGTCGGTTATAAAGTGAGCTGCTTCAGTTGCCACATACTTAGCAATACAGCTTTCCATTGTACAAGGCTTTCTAGCGTTTAATAACCAACCAGCGTTGAAAACAGTCCATCTTGCTGCCTCAAGCCTTGCTTTCATTTCTGCTAAATACCATTGGATACCTTGTTGAGCAGAAATAGGTTTTCCAAACTGTTTTCTTTCCTTTGCATATTTTATAGTTAGCTCTAAAGCACCTTCTGCTATTCCTAAGGCTTGTGAAGCCGCAACAGTTACTCTGTTAATATCAATAGCTTCCATTGCATATTCAAAGCCTTTGTTTAATTTGCCAATTATATTTTCTTTTGGCACTCTTACGTCTTCAAATATTAATTCTGCTGTTTCTGAACCAGCAATGCCCATTTTTTCTTCTATTTTGCCTACCTTAAACCCCGGTGTTCCTTTTTCCACTATAAAAGCAGTAAGCCCCGAGGTTCTTTTTTCTGGGGCAGTCATTGCAAATATTGTATGAATCTTTGCTTGCCCACCGCCTGTGATAAAGCATTTTGAACCGTTAAGCACATAGTAATCTCCGTCTTCACGAGCTATTGTTTGAACCCCTGCTGCATCAGAACCGGCGTTTGGTTCAGTTAGGGCAAAAGAACCGACTACTCCACCTTCAAGCAAAGGGCGAAGGTATTTTTGTTTTTGTTCCTCAGTACCATGATAGTCAATTACATAACCAGAGCCTTGGTGAATAGAAAAAACTGAAGATGTTGAGCCGCATTTTTTTGCAAGCTCAATGTTTATTAAAATTTGTGCAATTCTATCAACACCAGCTCCGCCATATTTAACATCGTAGCCAACGCCCATAAGTCCGCAATCAGTTAATTTTTTAAAAGTTTCTGTGGGAAAAGAATGGTTTCTATCTATTTCGGCCGCAAGAGGTTCACAAACGTCCTCTGCAAACTGCCTTGCTACCTTTTGGATCATTAATTGTTCAGGTGTAAATTCAAAATTCATACTAACCTCCATATTCGATAAAAATACAATTAATTATACTAAGCACCCATAAGATTTTCCAAACATGCGCTTGCGCAAATGCTTGGAAAATTTTATGGGTGGCGGCTCCGCCGCCGGGATACATTTGCCCGATTTTGGCAAATGTATCCCGACATTAGTATAGGTGCAAAGATTAAAACCATGGAGGCTTTTGAAAAAGCCCCCTGAGGTTTTAGGTTTTTATTCCGCAAAAACTTCTACTATATTTTCTGTGATTAATTTTTCAATAGCACTTTCTTCCATGCCGGCAGCTTTAAGTATTTCAACAGAGTGCTCTCCAAGCATTGGAGAACCTGTACGGATTTCTCCCGGGGTTTTGCTGAAATGCATTGGAATACCTGTTGTTGGTAGCTTGCCAATACCTTTTTGGTCGATTCTTACAATCATTCCGGATTCTTTAGCATGATCTGAAGCCATTACCTCTGGAATAGACATAACTGCACCTGCTGGAACGCTGTTATCAGCTAAAAGCTTTTCAATTTCAAATTTACCCATTTTTGTTGTAGCTTTTTCAATTTCTGTAATTAGTGCGTTAAGGTTATCAAGTCTTGCTTGGTTGCTTGAGAACCTTTCGTCACTTAATAAGCTTTCAAGTCCCATTAAGTTACAGAACTTTGACCATGCTTTTTCAGTTGTTATGGCTAAAGCTACATAGCCATCTTTGGCAGCATATTCTCCAAATGGTGCAACAGTTGCATCATGGTTGCCGTTTCTTTCCGGAATTGTGCCAAAAGCAGAATACTCAAGAATTGGCCAGTTGTTCATATAAAAAGCGCAGTCTGTCATTGAAACGTCAACTCTTACACTTTTACCTGTTTTTTCTCTTTCAACCAAGGCCATTGCAACGGCGTTAAATAGATTTAATCCTGACCAGTTGTCGCAAATAGAATAACCGGGTTTAATCGGAGGTCCATCTTTGCGACCACTTTGGTTACTTAATCCACCACGAGCAGCAGCAACGTTATCATAGCAAGGAAGCTGTGCATCTGGCCCTTCTAAACCAAAACCGGCAACAGATCCGTAAACGATTTTCGGATTTATTTTAACTAACTCATCATAACCTATTCCAAGCTTTTCCATAGTACCAACTTTAAAGTTTTCAACTACTACGTCTACGTGTTTTACTAATTCTAATATTAATTCCTTGCCTTCTTTTTTTGCAGTGTCAATACTAATGCTCTTTTTATTTCTGTTAAAAGATGCATACAAAACACTTAAGCCGTTAATAAACGGTGGCCATGATCTTGATTGGTCACCAACGCCATACCTTTCAACCTTCCAAACCTCTGCACCTAAGTCTGCTAATTGCCATGTACAGAATACACCTGCAAGAGCTTGGGTAAAATCCAATACTTTTATTCCTTCAAATGGTTTTTTATAGGTAGCCATAATTTACTCCTTTCTCATCCCTTATATGATGTTTTTATCTTTTAACGCTTTTAACTCATCATCGCTAAGCTTTAGAACATTTTTGTAGTAATCGTCATTGTTTTCTCCAAGTAATGGTGCGCTTTCTAAATTATTGTCATTCTCATTGTCTTGGTGGTATTTTGCAGTTTTACCTACCATTTGAAGTGCGCCGATTCTTTGATCTTTTACTTCAAGAACCATTTTTCTAAGCTTAAGCTGAACATCTTCCAACGTATCTTTTACTGTGTTGCAAGGTGCAGCAGGTACTTTTGCTTTTTTACATTTCTCGTTTATTTCTTTTAAAGTATAGTTCTCTAAAAATTCTTCAAGCTTTGGCCTTAAATCGTTGAAATAATTTAAGCCTCTTGGTTCCATTTCTTTATATTTTGGATCTTCTGCCCATTCTGGTTTTTCAAATTCATAACAGAAAGCTGCCCATTGTGGGTCTGTAGAAATGCCTAATGTCATATAGCCATCTTTACATTTAATAATGTCATAAGGGTTAATGTCTGGGTGAGCGTTACCAATACGTTTTGTTGGTTGGTTCATAACCTCTGTATACATCATTTTGTCTTCTTGTGCTGAGAAAAGTGCTTCCCACATAGAAGTTTCTACTTTTTGACCTTCGCCTGTTCTAAGTACATGAAAATAGGCAGTGGTTATTGCAGCAGCAAAATAAAGGCAAGAATATTGGTCAGCAATAGGGAAGCCTATTAGCGTTGGAGGTTCATCTGGAAAACCTGTGAAATCCATAAAGCCTGTCTTTGCTTGGACAATGATGTCAAATGCAGGTTGGCTTTTCCATGGGCCTTTTGTTCCAAAGCCTGTTAAAGAAGCTAAAATAATCTTTGGGTTGATTTTTTCTAGCTCTTCATACCCCAGCCCCATGGATTCCATTTTTCCATAGCGGAAGTTTTCAGCTACAACGTCAAAATGTTTAATTAATTCTTTAAATACAGCCTTGCCTTCTTCCGTTGTAATGTCCAAGGATATACTTTTTTTGCCTCTGTCAAGAAATGCGTGATATACAGATACGTCATCTTTAAATGGTTCCCACACCCTAACTGGGTCGCCTATTCCAGGTCTTTCTACTTTTACTACCTCTGCTCCATAATCTGCTAGAGTCATGGTAGCAAAACCGTTAAGTGTTGTTAAATCCAGTACCTTCATTCCTTTTAGCGGTTTCATTCTTATATACTCCTTTCATTATTTATACTAATTTTAATTTAGCAATTTGGCTTATTAAAATAGTATTTAAAATAATATTTTGTTTCTAATTATTATGTAGCAAAAACTGTGCCAACTTTTTCGGGTTAAATTTATACAAAAAAAGCCTGTATTAGCAGGCTTTAAAATAAAAATATATTAATATCCGAATCAAAGTTGATTAAAGTGAGTCATAACAAACTCAAATGCTTTTAAAGTTGTTTATTTGTATTAGCTTTTTTATAAAAATTTTGTTATTATTTATACAGCAAACTATAGAGGGTGAGCATTTTATGTGTAATAAGGAAAATTATTATAATCTCACAAAAGAAACTATGCTGAAAATTCTAGATAACGTTTACAATGAAATTTATGTGACAGATTCAAGACTTGATATTATGTACGTAAACGACAAATGCATAAAAAACTATGGCCTAACCCCTGATGAAATGATTGGCCATAATCATACAGAATTTGTTGATAAATATTGGCACCCATCTGTTTTACCTCTGTGTTATAAAGAGAAACGACGAATGTGTATTGAGCAAGTTACTGTAAAAGGTGAAACTATTATTTCTACAGCAAGCCCTGTTTTAGACGACAACAACAATGTGAAAATGGTTGTTTCGGTCGTTCAAGAGAAGCTTACAAATTTGGATATGGACTTGCATGAAGAAGCTAATACTTGCCATCCGTTACTTAAACGAAGCTTTGAAAAATGCAGTACAGATATATTGTACCGCTCTAAAGAAATGGATAAGCTATTGGAGCTTTGCAAAAAATCGGCCAAAAGTGATATACCAATTTTGATTCAAGGTGATTCCGGAACAGGTAAAACTATGTTGGCGAAATACATACATGAAAACAGTAAAATTAGCAAGTTTCCTTTTTTATACATAAATTGTGCAGCCATTCCGGAGAATTTATTGGAATCGGAGCTTTTTGGATATTCACCGTATGCTTTTACAGGTGCAAGTGCAAAAGGAAAAATTGGTTTAATTGAAATGGCAAACAATGGAACGTTTTTCCTTGATGAAATAGGTGAGTTGGCTTTACCTTTGCAAGCAAAGCTGCTTAATGTAATTGAAAACAACCAATTTATTCCCGTTGGTTCAAATCAAATTAAAAGCGTTAATGTTAGAATTATTTCTGCAACAAACAAAAACTTAGAAAAGCTTGTTAGAGAAAAGAAATTTAGGGAAGATTTATTTTGGAGAATTAATATAATTGATTTGAAACTCCCATCTTTAGTTGACCGTAAAGATGACATTCTTCTTTTGGCAAACTATTATTTAAACGTTTACAACGATAAGTATAGGCTAAGTAAATCTTTTTCGAACCGCACGCTTGAGGTTTTTTATAATTATCACTGGCCAGGGAACATTAGACAGTTAAAAAATATAGTTGAAAGAGCTTTTATCGTATCGTCAAAGCAGGAAATTGATGTTAATGATTTACCGTGTTTACTATATAAAGAAAATGAAATTGACAGTAGTGAATCTTCCAACGAACTTTCATTTGAATCACAGCTTGAGGCTTATGAACGCAGCCTTATAATTGAAATGTATAAAAAGC
>CAYWBF010000141.1:0-6916 GCA_964456085.1 uncultured Eubacteriales bacterium | reverse complement strand
ATACTTAATACATCAAAACGTCAACTATTTTAAGCATTTTTAGGTCATGGATATAGCAATTTTCAAAATCGTAAATTACTCTATAAGGAGGACAAATATGAATCCAAAGGAAAAATTAAGAGAGCTATTGGCTTCTGCGGAAAGAGCTGTATTTTTTGGCGGTGCCGGAGTATCTACAGAAAGTGGCATACCGGATTTTAGGAGTACCGACGGCTTATATAACCAAAAATACAAATATCCACCAGAAACAATTCTATCCCACAGCTTTTTTCTGAACAGCGCAGAAGAATTTTATGATTTCTACAGAGATAAAATGCTATATCTTCAAGCCCAGCCCAATAAAGCACACAAAAAGCTTGCCCAGATGGAGAGCCAAGGCAAGCTTGTAGCGGTGGTTACTCAAAATATAGATGGTCTGCACCAGCTTGCTGGCAGCCAAAATGTTTTGGAGTTGCACGGCTCAGTGCATAGGAATTTTTGCATGTCATGCAGAAAATTTTATGGTGTGGAAGCTATTGTAGAAAGTAAAGGCATACCAAGATGCCAATGCGGCGGCATAATTAAGCCTGATGTTGTACTATACCAAGAAGGCCTTGATGATGACACTGTAACAAAAGCCGTACAGTATATAAGTAAAGCTGACGTGCTTATTGTTGGTGGTACTTCCTTAGGTGTTTATCCTGCCGCCGGGCTTGTTAATTATTATAGGGGTAACAAGCTTGTGCTTATTAACAAAGCTAAAACTCCCCTGGATAGCGTTGCTGACTTAGTTATCAATGAAAGTATTGGCGAGGTTTTAGGGGATATGGATATATAATTTACATGACGCAATATCCAAGAAAATAAAAAGTGCCTGCAAATAGCAGGCATTTTTTATTTTCTTGGATATTATTATGCTTTCTTCCTTTTCCAAGCATGCATAGCCAAGGAAACGGCAATAACAGAATATGCGATGAAAACTCGGAAGTATTCTCCAAGCTGTGCAGAGTTAAATAGATTTTTTCCAGCTATAGGCGAAACTATGAAAAGCGTATGGAAAAGAATAACGCCTATTACACCTTGCTTACTGGATGCCTTGTGAACAGAGGCTCCGCCTACGAGCAGTGAAGCTATAGCAAATAGACCAATATATTCATGTGCTCCATAGGTTTGGAAGGTACCTAGATTTTGGAGCAGAATAAGCTGACCATAGCTGGCGAACACAGTGGAAATCACTATAGCGATAAGCCTTGTCTTATCTACGTTAATGCCAGACGATGTTGCTACTGTCATACTCTGTCCTACAGTACGCATGTTTTGCCCTAGTCGTGTTTTCATAAAGGCATAGTTAAACAAGTATAGCATACCAATAGCAAGATATGTAACCGCTGGAATCTTAGCCGAAGCAAACAAGGTTTCTATATAAGGAATATATGTGGACACATAAACAAGCAAGGCTCCTAGCGCAACAAAAATAACCTTTCTTGCGCCGGGGCTTTTTAGGTCACGTCTGTAGTTTAGCCCAAGTATAGCCAAGCTTCCTAGTATAACCGCATAAAAACCAAACTCACAGATTTGGAGCAAGGATAGCCTTAATAAATCATCTAGGGCATATTTTAACCCACCCACAAGGTCTATGGTGTTTTTTACACCAATACCCGAGGATATAATTAAGGTTGTGCTTTGTATAGGAATAACCCCACCTATTATAAATAGGAATAATAACTGGTAAAGCCCACTGGCAAAATATCCTAAAATAATACCGCCAATCATTTCGGCGCCTTTCATTTTGTTAAACAAGGATCCAACTAAGTATCCAAACACTATGGACAGAGGTGTGGAAATTACCATACAAAGAAGGAAGCCAAAAATGCCTTTTACTTCAAGGAGTGTAACGAAGAATACTGCTATCTGTGCAGCCATTGCACCTATAACTATAGCAAAGTTTAGTCCCATACCTGCTTGTACAGGGATTAACAAGGCAAGCACTAAAAATGTGTTTCGGCCTATTCTCGTAAGCAGCTCGTCCAAAACAAAGCTTATAGGCTGCCCCGAAGCAGCAATACCTAGTATACACAGCACAAGGAAAAATATTGTAGCCTTGTTGTCGAATATGAAGTGTCTAATTTTTGTACTCATCTGCCGTCCCCCCCATTTGCTTTAGTTAAGGAGTATAAAATTATGCCGTTAGAGATTATAAGGCGCATAACCTCGGATAGGTTTCCTTCGGGAATAATTTTATTGGCAACGGGAAGTCCTATTGAAATAATACCTTGAAACAGGAAGGTACCAATGATTACATTTGAAATGGTTGCCCTCTTAACCGAGGCGCCA
Source organism: uncultured Eubacteriales bacterium (assembly GCA_964456085.1). Classification (GTDB taxonomy): domain Bacteria; phylum Bacillota; class Clostridia; order Lachnospirales; family CAYWBF01; genus CAYWBF01. The sequence continues at coordinate 4,603 of CAYWBF010000141.1, read as the reverse complement.
CCAATAAGAACAGCCGCTACTGCTGCAAAGCTCATCAATAATGGGCCGTTGTAAAGCTGTAAAAACCCATAGCTTTGAGCGTAGGTTATAATCCCCACCCCAGCCAAGGCTGTAGATATAGTAGTACCGATTACTCTCATTCTTTCGACGTTAATACCTGCGGCACGAGCGTATTGAGGGTTTATGCCGGCGGCAGACATAGCCATACCAAGCTTTGACTGCAAAAACATATACACTAAAAGACAGCAGAGCAAGAAAAACAACAGGGCGCCCGTAGGCACAACTACCTTGCCAATTTTAAAGCTCAAAAAATTTACCAGCAATTTTCCAAAGGAGTCAGAAATGTCAATAGTATTACGAAGTCCTTGACCAATAACCCAGCCAAGCTTTCTGTTTTTAAAAGGCAGTATAAGCCAAGCAATGTTCATAAGAGAAATCATAGAAAAGCCAACATATGTAGAAACAGTCATTTCTGAGCCCTTTACCTTGTTAAGGAAGTTTCCGTAGCCAAAGCCTATTACAGAAGAAATAACTACGCCAATAATTACAGCGGCAATAAAGGAGGGCACGCCGGAAAATCCCATTTCGATAGAAATAAGGCTTCCTAAAAGTCCTCCAACTATCCCAAGGGATATACCAAAGTTTAAGCTTATACCGCATTGTACTGCTGGAACCATGGCTAGAACAAGCACGCCGTTCATTCCGATTCTGATTAGTACGTTAGAAATCAAGTCGCTTAAATCCAGCCCAAGTGGTACAGAGGACACACAAAGCAAAACGAAAAAACCAAAAATAATCATTCTGGGCAAGCCTACGCCTGCAATAAAATCCTTTAGCTTATCATTTGTTGTCGTCGTCATGCCACGTCCTCCCCACTTTCGCCTGACATTGCAAGGCCAAAGGCTGCGTCACTTGCGTCAGGCTTTAATATACTCGCTACCTTTCCGTCGGAGATAATTGCTATTCTGTCACATACAGAGCGCAGCTCCGCCAGCTCACTGGATACTATGATAATGGTAGTTTTTTTCGTCCTATTTATGTTAATAAGCTTGTCTAGCACAAGCTTTTTTGCTCCTATATCAATGCCCCTTGTAGGCTCCGCTACAATAAGCAGCTTTGGGTTAAGGGTCAGCGCACTAGCCAAGCATACCTTTTGCTGATTTCCGCCGGAAAGACTGCCTACATGCTGTGAACTTCCTGTACAGCGAATATCCAGCTCCTTAATCAATTGCTCTGCATGACGCTTCATTGCTGATTTATTAAGATATGTAAAAGGCCCTAGATGAAAAAGGAAGCTTTTATTTATCTGGGTGGAATTAAACGCAATATTCTGAGCTATAGATTCATTTAGTAGCAGCCCTACCCCACGCCTGTCCTCCGAAACGAAGGCAACACCTTTTCTTAACGCCTCACCAAGCCGGTTTAAGGTAAAGGTTTCTCCAAAAAGAGTAACCTGCCCCGAGGATTCTGTCATAGACATAAGACCGTTAAATATTCCAATCTTCCCCTGTCCGGCAAGTCCACCTATACCTAAAATTTCCCCCTCATAAACCTCCAGGTCAACCCCTTTTACTTCTTCTCCTTCATAGTGCACATGAAAATCCTTAAGCGTAAGCACAGGATTCGTGTTCATTTTTCTTGCTTCGGTTTCCTCTGAAACGTACCTGGTAATCTTTCGTCCAATCATTAATTCTGCCAGCTCAACCTTATTTGTCTCAGTCTTTTTTCTTGTACCAACAAGCTCTCCGTCACGAAGAATGGTTATATTGTCAGACACAGCCATAACCTCGTCCAAACGATGTGTTATAAAAATAATGGAAATACCTGTTTTGGTAATGTTCACCATAGTCTCCAAAAGCCGCTCTGCCTCGGATTCGGTTAGCACAGCTGTCGGCTCGTCAAAAACCAGTATCTTTACACCAGTCTTATCTATTTCCCGGGCAATCTCAATAAACTGCATGTAACCTACAGGCATTCCTGCAACCTTAGCATACTCGGATATAGAAAGCCCTACTGTGTCAAGAGAATCCTTTGCTTCTATATTCATAGTCTTCATATCCAGCACCTCGAGCTGCTTAGAAATCAGATTGCTGAAAACATTCTTTTTTGTAATTTCTCTGCCGATTTTAATATTCTCTGTAACGCTAAACCCCGGAATTAGCATAAACTCCTGATGAACCATGCCAATACCAAGCTCCATGGCTTTTTGTGGGTTATCGATCAATACCTCTTTGTCGTCTATGTATACCTTGCCGTTGTAGCCGCCTGTGGAATGGATAACGTTCATTCCGAACAAAATGTTCATAAGGGTGGACTTACCGGCGCCGTTTTCCCCTAATAGGGCGTGGATTTCGCCTTTTTTAATGTTAATGTTTACGTTTTTTAGTACAGTATTACCAAAATATTCCTTTGAAATGCCTTCCATTTTGAGTACCAAGCAGAATACCTCCAATCTTATTAAAAACTAACTTGTGTATAAAAAAGAGGATAACAAAACAAATTGTTATCCCCTTTTTATTATCTTCTTTAGGTAAGTGACTGATTGGGAATCAGTTGTACACATTTTCTGAATCCTACACGGTTCAAGTGGGTTTCTGAAAATGTATTGTACAGCTTATTTACAAGCAGTCTAATAAGTATACAGTTTTAGAATGTAATATAATCAGAGAGTATCATATAGAAATTATCTAACTTAACTCCGCCTTCGTCGTAGGTGCTAACAGAAACCTTACCTTCGCCACCAGCGATTTTGCTCATGATTTTTACTAATGCGTCAGAGTCTACTCTGCCGTTTGTCCTGCCCTCAGCAAACTCAATGCCGTATTCAACACCGGCTTGAACCATAAGCATGTTTACAGGTACAGGCCAAGTAGAGAATTTGCCTTTGCCACCCTTTTCATCAACTATTTGAGTGATTTTCTCAATAATGAATTGAAGGTCACCTTGCTTATCCTCTGGGATTTCAATACCCAAAGCTGCTGGGTAAGCATGGTATGGAGATGGACAGCATTGCTGTGGAAGCATTGCGCCTTGCTCAAGAGTAGCCTTGATTAATGGTTCTTGCATAGCACAGTTTGTTGAGAAGAAGGCAGTATCCTTGCCATATTCGGAAATCTTACGAGGAACATCCTCAAGTATAAATTGTTGTGCACCTGCAACACCGGCATCACCAGTTGGGTCGGGAGCAGTAGCTTCAACAAACTTAATGCCGGCCTTAGCGGCATTTTCTTTAAGAAGGTCACGTCTTGCAGCCAATAAAGCGTAGCTCATATGTCGTGGGAAAGAATAATGAACAAATGTAGTAGCGCCCATCTTCTTGGCTTGCTCAATAATGGTATTACCCATTGCAAGCTCGTCAGCTTGTAAAACGATGTCGGCCTTAGATGCAATAACTGCTGGGTCCTCCCCAGGAACGCCTGTAACGAAAAGTATGTCCGGGCGAGTTTCGCGCACCTTGTCAATAGAAGCGGAAGCGCCGGGAACTGCTTGAACAAAAACAATTACCTTAACTGCTGGGTCACTTGCAAGGCTTAGAGTATTGGATATAACTGTCTCTGTCTCATTTGTAAAGTTATCAGGGTATGTAGCTGTAACAATTTTGTCTCCGTATAACTTCTTCATGTTTTCTGCGGCTCTAAATTCTTCCTCCCCTTGAGAAACTGTACCTGTGATTATACCGATTTTATAATTTTCGGTAGCAGACGCAGTGGCTGAAGCGGCAGGTACAGCTGAAGCGGCTGGGGCAGCAGATGCTGCAGGTGCTGCAGCAGGTGCAGGGGCTGGAGCTGCTGCTCTACAGGCACTCATAGTAAGTAACATAGCAGCGGAAAGGGCAAAGCTAATAATTCTCTTTTTCATGCATTACTCCTCCATAATTATAATTCCACACATAAGCAATGCTTACGTATTTCGGCTATATTAACACACCACTCATTTTTCGTCAAGAATTTAATGATTCATTCTGTAAAATGTTTCAAAAATATTGCAAAAAAGGAGGCGGCAGAAATTTGCCCCTCATTTATAGTGTATAGTTTGTCAAAATTTGAGCTTGACATATAAATAAAAAAAGGACGCTTAAAAGAAAGTAATTCCCTTAAGCATCCTTTTAGTTGATATTTAGACTTAAAATATTAATTCATGGAATCTGTGCTTCCAAGTACATCAGTAATCTTACCCTCTACAAGCTTTTGAATCAACACTCTTGCGTCTCCTTGGTATCCTCTAGGGTCGAAGGAAGAAGGCTTTTCTCCAAAATGCTTTCTAATAGCTGCAGTCATAGCAAGACGAATGTCTGTGTCCATGTTAATTTTACAAACAGCTAGGCTTGATGCACGTCTTAGCATCTCGTTAGGAATACCGCTTGCACCGTCAATTTGTCCGCCGTATTTGTTACAAAGGGCAACACACTCTGGGTCAACGGAGGAAGCGCCGTGTAAAACGATTGGGAAGTTTTTCATACCGGCTTGCTCAAGCTTGTCTGTTATTTTAATTAGTCTGTCAAAGTCAAGCTTAGCTTCTCCCTTAAATTTATATGCTCCATGGCTTGTACCAATAGCAATAGCAAGGGAGTCTACACCTGTGCGCTGTACAAAGTCAACGGCCT
>CAYWBF010000140.1:2880-6949 GCA_964456085.1 uncultured Eubacteriales bacterium | reverse complement strand
ATTTGATTGAGTGTCCTTAAAAACCTCAAATAGCATTGGTTTAATTTCTTCTTCGAATATTGCAAATGAAGGGCAGGAGTTACTTCCATTGTTAATTTTGCCGCTGCATATCCATTTACTGTTATGCTCACCGCTTGTTCTCTTTGATTCTCTTCTATAATATGGTTGCCCACACTCAGTACAAAATAGCTTACCTGTCAATAAATTAGGGTGGTTACATATGCCTTGACGATTTTTAACGTCCTCGCTTCTTCTTTTTAAAACTTCGTTTGCCTTGTCCCATAATTCTTCTGAAACAATAGCCGGTACAATTTCTCCAGTTTCATCTTTAAACATTACCCATTCTTCCGGCGGTAAAAATTTTTGCTTCTTGGTGAACATGTCTACAATTTTAACTTTATTTCCTACATAGTAGCCTTTATATTTTGGATTAGAAATAACATTTGACATCGTTGAGTGAGCTATTTTATTTCCGTTCAAGTTTCTATAGCCCTTCTCCCAAAATATGTTTTCGATTTGCTTCATACTATACTGATTAGTTGAATAAAGCTCAAACAATTCTCTAATCATAGGAGCTTGGGATTCGTCAATAACAAGCTTTTTATTATTTTTCACATAGCCAAGAATACGACTGTTACCGATTACAACATTTTTCTTGATTGCCTGTTGGTGTCCGAACTTTATACGAGATGAAAGCTTGCGTAATTCGTCTTGGGCTATACCAGACATGATAGTAAGTCGAAGCTCACTGTCCTCATCAAATGTATTTATATTATCGTTTTGAAAATAAACCCCTACCCCATGTGATAAAAGCTCACGGGTGTAAGTTATACTGTCTAGGGTATTACGTGCAAAACGAGTAATTTCTTTTGTAATAATTAAATCAAATTTACCTTCTTTACCGTCTTTAACCATAAGGTGAAAATGGTCACGCTTTTTTGTTGATATACCTGAAAGACCTTCATCAATGTACCCAGGAACAAAAGTCCATGCTTTGTTTCTGCTAATAAGTTCTTCATAGTATGAAATTTGGTTTCCGAGAGAATTAAGCTGCTCATCGCTGTCGCTGGAAACACGGGCATAGAAAGTTACTCTTAACGGTATGTCATATACCGTTTTACTCCTTAGTGATTGTCTAATGTTATGTATATCCATGTTAACCCTCCATATGATTTCGCAAAATCATTTTTGTCGAATTATATTATAACATAAATGTAAAATTAAAACAATAAAAAAAGCAAAGGGTAAAAACCTCAATGCTTTGCTTATTTCCTGTTTTTCGCTGTATCAGAGGAAGATTTACGGCTTTCGATTTTAATTGCCATTTTATTCCTTTCTGATTCTGAAATTATTTTTCTTTCATACAGAACGTTATTAAAGTAGTGAAGCCATACATTTTCTGAAATGGTATTGTTATTTATCAAAGTAATCTTTCGCCTCCTTTTAATTAATATTTGTATATTCTTGAAAAATATTCATATATCAGTGGGCACTTCCCCTACCCATATTGTGTTTGACAAGATTCGTATAGTGAGAATCAAACTCCATTTTGCAGTTGTATAGGGTGGTGAGTATGTACTGTTTTTTCTTGCAAATTCTGTTTGTAACGCTCTTGAATTGGTCTATGGCGTGTTCAACATCTTCGTATGTGAGTTTTAATAAGGCACTCGTTACTAATTCCCTAGGCTTTTCCTCACCCCCAATACGGACACTTTTTCCTTGAGTGAATATTGTGTCTATGATAATTGCGACCATTTCATTAATTAAATTCATGTCGAGCGGTCTTGATATTGCAAAATCGTTGTATGCTATATTTTCTTTTATGAGCTCTTGATAGGAATTAATTTTTTGAGATATAAGACCGCTCCTGTCTTTGTCTCGTCCTTCTTTTTCTTCTGACTGACTAGACAAGACAGGATTATGTTTAACATCAGAGGTATGAATTTCTTTGTTGTGGATATTATTGTTATGACTATTATACAACCTTAAATTTTGAGGTTCTTGTGCCTTAAATTCTGTGGTTCTTGTACCGCAAAAATTATTAGGTTGTTGGTATTCAGGCGTTTCACTCATTACCTCAAAATCTGCGTCAATGGATTCAGAAGCTTCAATCCCAAGCGCCTGAACAATGGAAGTTAGAAGGTAAATTTTATTTGGTTTACCAAAGCCTTGCCGTTCTTCTTCAATTAGACTGCTGGCTTTTAACTCTTTCATAGCTTTAGCAATTGTGTTTTCTGATAGGTTGAGAATTTTTTGTAAATCATCACGCTTGAAATATAAAAACACTTCGCCGTTTTCATCGTACCATTTGTTTTTAATGCTTATTTCATGGCGGTTACGCAAAAGTGAATAAATAACTCTTGCGTCATTGGATAAATTGCAAAATTCAGTGTCGAATAGAAATTTCGGAAGCTGATAAAAATTGTTTGAGATTATGTTTTGGCGAGTATATCTGATACGGTTATTCAAAATAATTCCCCCTATACTTGTGTTTAAATTTTTTAAAAATGCTGTTTACTTTTATTGTTGAATATGTTATTTTTAAACAGACACTAATGTGTGGTGTAACCGAAAAATATATACACAATCGTATGTGTTAAATTTAATATACCACACGCTATTGTGTTTGTCAAATGATTTAAAAAATATTTTAATGGGGTATTATAATGGCTACTTTTTCAGAAAGATTAAGAGAATTAAGAAAAAAAAATAACCTAACGCAAAAGGCATTAGGTGAGCATGTAAATTCAAGTGAGCGTGGCATCCAAAGTTATGAGTTGGAACAGCGCAAACCTACTTTGGATGTTATAAATGCTCTTGCGGATTTTTTTAATGTGTCTGTTGATTACTTAACCGGACGCATTGATGAAGCTAATAGTATTCTTATTAGCCCACACACCAAGTCAATTATTTTTGACAATCAGCTCAGTCTTGAAGCAAAAGGATTGTACATGCAACTAAAAAGTTACGCTTTTGAAAATAAAGCTAAACTGCCGGATGAAAAAATTTTTTTGAAGGAAAACAGAATATCCAAAAAAAAGTTTAACGATATTATCATGGAGCTGGAAAGTCTTAATTACATAAAAATTGAGACAAGTGACCACAACAAAATTTCTGAAAAAATTTATATTTTGACAGATGATGTTTGAAAAGATTTTAGGAAAAAGAGCGTTAGCGAATGTCCGTAGCAGTGCTGAAAGCACTTAACAAAAAAATTGCGAAAGCTAATTTTTTTGAAGGGGATTGGGGATTCCCCAACAAGCAAAAATGTCTGTTTGGGGCACCACAGACACTGCTTGCCAATATTGTAATGGGCTTATTTTGTCTCTTTTGGCTTATGCGCTATTTCAAGGATTTTCTTAAGTGAGACTTGAATTTTTCAAAATTAACCTATAGATTCGACAAACAGACTGCTAAATTTCATATTTTACATGTACTTATCAACTTATGTAAGCAGTTTAGTTAAATCCTACCAACCTGTTATAATTTGTTGATGTAACTATTATTTTTATTATGATGCGCTTTTACAGAAAAATTGGCGTTTAGCACTGATAAAAATATAGCTTGATACTTTTATACCAACAGCTAATTTTGAAAGCCGTAGAGAGCAAAAAACAAGCAAAAAACGCACCTTATTCATACCATTTATTCGTGCCACCCCCCTATTCTATTTACAGACCTATTTTTGCTTTCCTTAAATTTATAAATTGAACTGGGTGCCAATGGAGTCCTAAATTAGGACTCCATCTCTAACCCTGCTTTCAGCATTATTGATTAAATCGTAAGCAAAGAAATCCATGGATATATTCTGTTATTTAATTAGGAATTATGACGCCCCATTTTAAGGCGTCATCTCTATCAGCGTGAAAAAGCATTCTCTGCTCTTCACAAGAATAAACACTATGTTTTAAAAAACTCTAAGCATAAAATTGATAAATCTAAGGGTGTCACGAAACGTTACTCCCTTAGATGAGTTCCATAAATTAAATGAATTAAAATCAGCAGAAAATATTTGTTACTGAATAAGTACATCACTACAATTTTTATTATGAAAACTCTATCAAAGAAT
>CAYWBF010000140.1:0-2870 GCA_964456085.1 uncultured Eubacteriales bacterium | reverse complement strand
GACAATATAATGATGGTCTAACGAATCGTTACTCCATCGCTTACTACATGAATAAATATTTTCCTCATTTGCAGGCAGTTTAATTAGGTGAACTGTTGAGTGGCTTCATTAGTACTAGAAATACCTTGTTGTTTTTTATATCTTTTTTGTTGAGTTTAAAGTTAGCTCGTTATATAATTTAGTCAAGAAATGCAAAATGTTATAAAAACGTTGCATATAAAATAGCGGAGGGAAAATTATGATTTTATACCACGGCAGTAATGTTGCCGTTGATAAACCCATGCTGATTATTCCAAACCGAACCCTAGATTTCGGTGCAGGATTTTATACAACAACAAATAAAGAACAAGCAATCAGCTTTTGTGAAAATGTATACCGCCGCCAAAAATCCGGCAGTAAAGTCGTGAGTGTATACGAGTTTGATGAATCTAATTTCGAGAGCTTGTCAACCTTAAAATTTGATAGTCCAAATGAAGCTTGGCTCGATTTTGTATCTGACCATCGAAACGGTATTTACAACGGAAAAGCTTTTGACTTTATTTATGGACCAGTGGCTGATGATGATGTGTATCAGACCTTTGTTCTTTATATGTTAGGAGCTATAACAAAGGAACACGCTTTGCAAGCCTTAAAAATAAAAAAATTATACAATCAGCTTGTTTTTGCAAGTCAGGAAGCTGTAGACACGCTACAATTTATAAGAGCGGTTGACCTTTTAAAGGGGGAAATTGTATGAACATTGAAAAATTCAGTGCTATGCTTATTTTGCTTGTTCCTGCTGTGGTTGAACTAATTATTAAACAATACGGTATTTCTGAAACCGAAGCCACAGAACATTTTTATAATTCAAGAGTTTATGAGCTTTTAGAGGACGAAAGCACCAAACTTTGGCATTTTAGCCCTTTGACTCTTTTTCAAATGTTTGACGAAGAGCAAAAAACCGGCAGCTTTACTTTCCCAGAGGAGGTGTAACAATGAGCCGTGAATCAAAGTTTTTAATTTATTGCATTGAAGAGTATAAGAAAGCTAAATCTCTAACAGGTAGAGGCACAATGGAGCTTTTCCGCAAATATAACGTATTGGATTATATTATTGCATGTTATGGTGCATTGCATACTACCGGGGGTAGGTATATTGTAGAGGACATTGATTTATATATAGAAGCTCGGCAATAAAAAAATCCCTGTTAGCTTTTTGCTAATGGGATTTTTAAAAGTACATTTTTTTAGCATAGAAGATATTTACTTAATTCAAAAAGGGGTTACCCTTTTGGAACCCCCTTTTTACAAATACCAGAGCTAATAAGTTCATTTAATGAGAACAATCCACCTTTACTGCTATAAATAATGAAATCAAGAGCCTTAAAGGTTAGTATTTGGAGTTGGTTATCAGAATGCTAGTATACGTTAATCTCTCGCCCATATTAGAGAGAAAAAGGAAGGTGAGTAAATATTGCAAATTAACTACACAAAACAGGCTCTTAAAGCCTTACATGGATATGATAAACCTACAAGAGAGCGTATCCTTGATAGGATTCTGGGATTAACCCAAGTGCCTCCAGTTGGTGATATAAAGCCGTTGCAGGGGTCTCAAAAAGAATACCGACTTCGGGTGGGTAAATATAGAGTGGTTTATGAATACACAACAGAAAACAAGGTTAAAATCTTGATGATTAACAATATCGATTCACGCGGTGACGTTTACAAATAGGAGGTGGGTATATGACAGCCGCAACAAAGGAAATAATTACAATGCTAGATATGCTTCCGCAAAAAGAACAAGAATTTGCCTGTGAAGTTATGCGTAAATTAATTCTTGCTTGGGATCCTGATTTTACTAAATTAACCCCGAAAGAGGCTAAAGAACTACGCATTGCAAAAGAACAAATAGTAAATGGTGAAACATTCAAACATGATGAAATTGACTGGGATAATTTAGAAAAGCTAGATTTGGATTAGTTATTTAACTTACAAAAAGCAGGTGACCTGTTTATAAGGTCTGCCTGCTTTTCTTTGCTATAAGAGTTATTCATTCTGATTGATTGGCACTTCCAGTATCAGCCTTGTCAGTAACGATTGTTTAACGGCCTCGAATTCACTTTAAATTGCTCTATACATAGTAGTAAAGTCATTAAAAACAAAATCGAACTTCTTATAAAAATTTATGGCGTTACGGTTATCCTTAGCAACTACTAATTCAATACATGAAACCTTTTGCCTATACTCAAATATTAAAGAAGAAATAAAATAGCTGCCCAGCCCCATATTCCTATAATTCTCTTTGATGTAAAGCTCGTCTATAAACATTATTAATCCACCGTACTCATTTGAAATAGTAAAGGTTAACAATGCGTATCCAACTATTAAGTTGTCGCAGCAGATAAAGATACCACGAATATAAGGGCTTTTATTAATACAATACTCAAAAGTATCAACTAAAAATTTTTGATTTATTTCTTTCCCTACTGCATCTGATTTATAAAACGAATGAGCCATGTCATAAAATGACTTTTGCTCACCTTCTTGAAAATCCATTAATATAAATTTATCCATTAGGGTGTCCTCCTATTATAACCTTAACTTCTATCCCCTTTATAACCATTCTTTTCAGCATTACCAAGTAAATATAAAAAGGCATAGGCTGGAATACGTATTAGCTGCTTCTCTCCCTTTGTATCTTGTATTCCATAATCCTCCTCGCGTTTAGTAACAACTATAGCCGAAGCAGCTTCATCGGCAAAGTTATATATGGCGTCTTTTTCAGTAATATGAGCTTGTTCTCTGTATTTAACTTCAATTAGTATTTTACCTGTAGGGTAATCTACAACAATATCAATTTCTTTGTTGGTTTTGCTGTCCCTGTAGTACCCA
>CAYWBF010000139.1:0-6966 GCA_964456085.1 uncultured Eubacteriales bacterium | reverse complement strand
CCACAGAATAAAACCCCGAGTTAATTTTGTCTATTAAGTCATTTTCAATTATTTTATATAAGGCAATCTTATTTTTTCCTGTTGACATATGTTCACCTATAGTAATTCTTTTTATTTGTATTATATGAAAACTTGAATTATAAGTCAATGCTTACAATTGTTTTAATCTAACTCTAATTTTCATATTGACAAATTTATAATTTGATAATACAATTATAAAAAATAATAAGGAGGCTTTTTTATGTCTGAACAAAAGGTAACATTAAAGGATGAATTTATCGGCCTAGGTCAAAGGCTGGGCAAGGCAATAATGATGCCAATTGCCATTCTTCCTGTAGCCGGCTTGTTTTTGGGCGTTTCGGCAGCACTTTCCTCGGGGGCGGTTAAGGCTGCATATCCTGTTTTGGTGAATCCCGGCTTGCAAGCTTTTTTAAGCATTTTAAATGCTGTTGGTAACGGCGTGTTTACAGCTTTGCCACTTATTTTCGCCGTTGGTATCGCTGTTGGTCTTGCTAGAGCCGAAAAAGGTGCTGCTGGGCTGTCTGCTGTTGTTGGATATTTTGTTTTGCTTACAGGTATTAACGCACTTCTTAACATTACAGGTAAGATGGCACCTGCTGACGCTGATGTACGGCTTTTTGGCCAAGCGGTTCAGTTTGGTGTTAAAACCCTTAATATGAACGTTTTCGGCGGTATTTTAGCCGGTATTGTAACAGGCTTTGTACATAACAGATTTTATAAAACAAAGCTGCCTGATTACTTAGCATTCTTTGGCGGCTCAAGATTTGTTCCAATTATTAATACAATTATATTTATGGTTGTTGCCCTTGTTATGGTTTTTGTATGGCCGGTAATAGCAGGAGCTATTGCAATGGTTGGTACAATTACCCAAGGACTTGGTATCATAGGAGCATTCCTTTACGGCTTAACCCTTCGTCTGTTTTATATTATCGGATTGCACCATGTATTCTATCTGCCCTTCTGGACAACTGCTGCCGGTGGTACGCTCGAGGTTGGAGGCAAGATGGTAGAAGGCTGGCAAACAATTTTCCTTGCCCAGCTAAGCGACCCTAATACTGTGAAATTCTACTCAAACATTGCACTTTATAACAGCGGACGTTACCTACACATGCTTTTCGGCTTACCTGCTGCCTGTTATGCAATGTACACCACAATTCCAAAAGGCCCTCGCAGAAAAGCAACCGCAGGTTTTATCGTATCCATTGCTCTTACCTGCTTCATTACAGGCGTAACCGAGCCTATATCCTTTGCGTTGCTGTTTGCTTCCCCTATTTTGTTTGCTGCAGAGGCGTTGTTGTTCGCCCTTGACTTCTTAGTGGCAGCAGTTTTAAACGTAACAATCGGCTCCACCTTCTCCGCCGGTATTATTGAATTTTTACTTTTCGGCGTATTCCAAGGAAATGCTAAGACAAATTTCATTTGGATTTTAGTTGCTGGTATCCCTGTTGCAGTTCTTAACTACTATGTATTTAAGATGCTTATTCTTAAGCTTAACGCAAAAACTCCCGGCCGTGACGAAGATGAGGATTTAGAATCAGAGCTTAAGCTTTCAAGCGGCTACAAAAACGGTCAGGCTGCTGCAATAATTGAGGCGTTAGGCGGAGTGAATAACCTTGTAGAAATTGACAACTGTGCTACACGCCTAAGAGTTACAGTTAAAAAGTTGGAAGGAGTAAGCCCAGAAAAGCTTAAAACTACAGGCGCTCACAACACCCTAATAAGAGGTAAGAACATTCAAGTAATCTACGGACCTACTGTAAATCTCATAAGAACGGAAATTGACGAGTATTTAGAAGGTAAACATTCGTAGGTGAATATATGATTTTAGAAAATGAAAAGCTGATAGCGTCCTTAAAGGACGGTTTAATAGTATCCTGTCAGGTTAAGAAGGACGACCCATTTTATATGGAAGGAATTATTGGTGCTATGGCCAAGGCGGCAGCTTGGGGAGGTGCTGCGGCTATACGAGCAAATTCTCCCCAGCAGATTAGGGAGGTCAAAGAGTCCTGTGATTTGCCTGTAATTGGCCTTTGGAAAATTGATAGCCCTAACAGCGACGTTTTTATTACCCCTTCAATGGAAGCTGTAGACGCTATAATAGAAGCCGGAAGCGACATTGTAGCTGTAGATACTACCGACAGACTTAATGCTGACGGTGAAAAAGCCTATACCATTATAAAAAAAATACAAAATAAATATCCAGATAAGCTGATTTTTGCCGACATCAGAAACGCTGATGAGGCTGAAAAGGCTGCTGCACTTGGTGCTCATTTTGTAGCGCCAACCTTGTACCGCTTCGGCTCAAACCCAAAATCCACAGATAATCCGGATTTTGAGGAGTTTGCCGAAATTGTTAGGCGATGTGAGGGCAAGGCATATCCCATTATGGAGGGCAAAATTAAAACTCCCGAGGAGGCCATGCAAAGCCTGTACCTAGGCGCTCACGCAGTAGTGGTAGGCAGCGCTATCACTCGCCCACACATAACTACACTTGGCTTTACTGTAAAAATGAATAAATACAAAGATAAAATGCCTTTAAGATACTAGGCTTAAGCAGGTTTTAAGGACGGAAATCTATTGGGCATCTCCGTCCTACAATAAGGAGATGATCGATTTGAATATCATATATATTAATACTCACGACAGTGGACGAATCCTAAGCCCATACGGCTATGATGTCCCAACTGATAGTCTTAAAGCCTTTGCCGGTGATGCCGTAACCTTTACAAATGCTTATTGCGCCGCCCCTACCTGCTCACCCAGCAGGGCGGCACTTCTAACAGGTACATATCCACACCAAAACGGTATGCTTGGTTTAGCCCAAAGGGGTTTTGGTATAAACGACCACGAAAAGCATATGGCAAACTTTTTAAAAAACCATGGCTATAAAACAGTGCTATGTGGAATCCAACATGAAATAGGCTGGTATTTGGACAGGGGGGATGTTGCTTCGTTGGGCTACAGCGAAAATCTAACCTGCGACAGCAGCTCCTACAAAAAAGAGGAGCTAAGCAACTGGGACTTAGAAAATGCCAACAAGGTTAAGGAGTGGATTGAAAACTACGACGGCATCCAACCATTTTTTATGAGCTATGGTATGCACGCAACCCATAGGCCATATCCTGTGGAGGTTGATGAGGGCATAGACGAGCGCTTTGTTCGTCCTCCCGCTCCAATAGTCAACACCTCTGATACAAGACACGACCATGCTCAATACCTGACCTCTGCTGCCGGAATGGACAATTGCTTTTCCATAGTTATCAACGCCTTAAAGGAAAAGGGTATATATGAGGACACAATAATTATTTTCACTACAGACCACGGAGTTGCCCTACCTTTTCATAAATGTAACCTGACTGACAGGGGCATAGGTGTAAGCTTTATAATGCGCTTGCCTGGCTGTAAGGAAAACGGCAGTGTTACAAGTAGCCTTATTTCTCAAATAGATATGTTCCCTACCTTGTGCGAGATACTTGGGTTTGAAAAACCGGATTATTTGGAGGGAAAATCCTTTGCTGCTATTTTTAATGATGTAAGCTCCCAGGTGCGTAAGGAGGTTATTGCGGAAATAAATTTTCACACTTCCTATGAACCAGCACGGTGTATTCGCACAGAGCGCTATAAGCTAATTAAATTTTTTGACCTTGATTATTTGGAAGTTAATAAATCAAACATTGACAACTCTCTGCCAAAGAATTATTATTTGGAAAACGGCTTGAATAATTTACAAAAAGATGCCGAGGCTCTTTATGACCTTGCTTTTGACCCGGAAGAAATGAATAACCTTATAAACCACCCAAGGTATAAGGATATTGCTACAGAGCTAAGGCAAAAGCTGGCCGATTTTCAGCGAGAAACCGCTGATCCGTTGTTAGACGGCGAGATAAAGCGGAATTCTCTTTGGAAAATTAATAGGAGGGAGTGTGTTAATCCTTCCTCTATAGACCCTAAGGACTATGAATATTAAGGAGAGAAGATTATGTTTGGTTTATTTTCAAAGAAGGAACAAAAGCTTTTTGCCCCTGTAAACGGCGTAGTAGTGCCCTTGTCAAATGTACCCGATGAAGCCATTGCTCAAAAAATGATAGGCGACGGCTGTGCTGTAGAGCCTTCAGACAAAATCATTTGTGCACCATGCGACGGAAAGGTTTCTATGATTTTTCCTACAAATCATGCCTTTGGCATAGAAACTCCATCTGGACTGGAAATATTGGTGCATATAGGCGTTGATACTGTAAATCTTAATGGCGAAGGCTTTAAGCGCCTATGTGATGAGCAGAAGGAGGTTACCGCAGGTACTCCGATTATTGAGGTTGACCTTGACTTTTTAAAGGAAAAGGGCGTACCTTCAATTACTGCTGTTATGATTACAAATATGGACGAGATTAAAAATATTGATGTACAGGAAGGAAGCTGCAAAAAGGGCGACCCAATGCTTACAGTAAAAACTAAATAGCGCTGTATGACTTCCTTCCTAAAATAATGTGTATTGTAAACTATCAGTTAGTCTATTGGTAAGACTGCTTAGGAATTAGTTGTACTGTACAACTAATTCCTAAGCAGTCCCTTAGCTGATAGTTTTTTTATAGGAGGAAATTCATGAATAATATATTTTTTGGAGAGTTTCATTCAAATCTACACTCCAGACATTTAGAAAATTTTCAAGAGTGGCTGGATTTGGCTAAGGAAATGGTTGATTTTTGGGCACCTGTTTATTATCCCTATCATGTAGTGGAAATGGACAAAGGATTTCATTGCGAGGGATTGATTCCTTCGGAGAAATACACAGAGGACTGGGAAAAACTTAGACAGCTTTGTAGTAAAGTAGAGGATTACATTCTTTACATGAGCTACGAGTGGCAAGGCGATGGCAGGGATGGTGACCATAATGTGTTTTATGTGGATAATGCGGAGCAAATTCGGCTTCCCCTCACCTACGAGCAGCTTTGCAAAGAACTTGATGCGGCAAAAACTATTGCGATTCCTCATCACCCCGGTTATGCACCTGGGCATAGAGGGAAAAATTGGGCAACAAATAACGAGGAGCTTTCGCCTGTTACGGAGATTTATTCTTCCCACGGCTGCTCCGAGGCAAGCGATTCGCCTATACCTCTAAACGTACATATACATATGGGGCCTCGCACCGAAGAAGGAACTGTGTTTCACGCCCTCAAAAATGGCGTAAAAACAGGTATAATAGCCAGCGGCGATAATCACATTTATTCGGCTATTAGCGGAAACGGCATGTTTGGGGTAATTTGCGACGAATATGACAGAGATTCCATTTTTAAGGCAATTAAAAAAAGGCACACCTATGGCGTGACCCGTAGCAAAATTCTGCTGGATTTTAAAATTAATAATGGGATTATGGGCGATGAGATTAAATCTGGAAAGACTAACTCGGTAAAAATTAATGCTGTAGGTACAAGTGCTATTGACAGGATTGAGCTTTATAGAAATTGCATTATTGAAAAGGTATTTACACATAGCGGTACTTGGGAGGATAACAATATATCCGGAAAGGTACGGTTTAAGTTTGAGATTGAATTAGGCTGGGGGCCTGATATACGGGTTTTCCCTAATATAAGCCAAAAGGACTGGAGCCTTAGGCTTGAAACAGCCGGAGAGCTGCACGGGATTGAAAAATGCTTTACCTCACCTGGCTGCTCAATAGCAGAACAGGACAAAAACAGTTTTTCTGCTGCTATTACAACACGAAAGTCCGGTTATGGCTCACATAAGCTTTCTCAAAAAAATTACTTACAGCCTAATATTCAGAATCAGTCCTTGATTGTGGAGATTTCTGATGATATAGAAAATAGCTTAAAGATTATCGTTGACAATAAGGAATATTTAATTCCTATTAGGAAGCTGCTTTCTCAAGCTATACTTGAGGCTCAGGAAGCAGAGGTTCACAAGCTATTAGAAGATAGCTTTGGGTTTAAGGAATACTACAGGGAGGATCCATGGTGGCACCATGCATATAAAATGCTGCTGCATAAGGCTTCCCCACAGGCTGCGTATGATGTAAATATTAATTATGAATTTTCTCAGCTTAAGAAGAATGAGGATTGTTTTTTAGTTAAGGTTATTCAAAAAAATGGAGACATTGCTTGGAGCTCTCCTATTTGGGTTTGTGAGTAGTTAATTAATTAGTGGGTTATGAAGATTTAAAAGCTTCATAACCCTTTTTTTATTGAATTTTTTTAATTTGCAGCGATTCTATTCTATAGAATGAAAATATTTGTTGCCGCCGCCAAACATGGCGATTTATGGAATAAGGTTGTACAAAATACATGTTACTGCCTATATTTGTTACTTGTAATATTTATTTATTTTAGATATAATAAACTTTAAACAACTTGGGGGTGTAATGGTTTCGACGGGGATTGTGTGTGCAAGAATAGCCATCTGCAGTGGGTACTGCATAAAAAACCCAACTAAATAATTAAACGACAATAATAATTACGCTTTAGCTGCTTAATTAAGCAGCCGTCGGCTCCTTTGTCTCCTGCCGCAGAGGATGTCCGGCGTCGACCAAGGCAGGGAACCTTTCTTCTTAAGCTTTGCGGAAGAAAGAGAACCCATGAAGCTACCCTTGAATCGGTTTGTTTGTTTTACGACTTAAGGGGAATCTAAAAATAAACTAAGATGGTAGAAGTTTTTGTATGCTGGTTTTCGGACAGGGGTTCGATTCCCCTCACCTCCATACTTTATGCAACAAAAAACCTTGATATTATAGGATTTAAATCCTATATATCAAGGTTTTTTAATTGCCTTTTTAATTTCTACGAGACTATACATAGTATAACGGCTTATTTTACCCATAGCTTTGCCTTAACAGACCTTTTAAAGTGCTATGAGTATAAATATCTCTAAACAATCTTTGTAGTAAAATCCTCAATATTCCAAACGTCTGTTACTACATCTTGATAAAATTCTGCT
>CAYWBF010000138.1:0-7005 GCA_964456085.1 uncultured Eubacteriales bacterium | reverse complement strand
TCGATAAATATGAGGTATCGAATATCGCTTGAATTTATAGTGACAGAAAAAGAATACTCCTTTGACATTCTGATAGCTTCAATAAATTTTTCAACCATTTTATATTCAAGCTTCAAAATCTTCGATACATCTTTTGGATTAATTGCTTCTATTTCATTTATGAAAGCATCACTTAAGGTAAATGCCATGTCAGCATTTACACCCTCTTCTATGGCGGCACGGGTATATAATGTACAAGAGCAAATAATAGAATTTTTTAATGAGCGCACCATGTCATTTGATAAAACCGCTCTGGGCATTAAATTTATTTCGTCTAAAATTTTAAAAGCATTTACGCTTTTGCCCAGCTTTATGGCTTTAATAATTTCACATTCTAAAAAGTAAGGAGGGTGTACAAAATCTTTAATCCTGTTATTTTGGTTAGTTTGAATAAATTTTTGTTTAATACTATCCAAGGCTTCAATATTGTCGCTTTCTGTTTGACAATATGTATTAGGTAACACCTCAAGCTGAGGAATGTCAAAGAATAACTTTCCTAAAAGCTTACCTCTGTAAAAATATTTATCCTGATTTATAACATGTAGCATTTTATAATAGTTTGTTATACTTTTCTTTAACCTTATGGATATGTTTTTCTTTCTAATCAGATTTGAAATAAATCCTTCTGTTGCTTTTTCTGTTAACACTGGTCCTACTACAATACTTATTTCATCATTAACCCTAACAATAATGTACCGCTCCATGTACTCTGTACTAATATATTGAGGCTCGCAAATATGAGAGATCTTACCTGCATCTTGTACAATTTCATTCAATTTTTGTGGTTCACCTATTATTTCACTGACTGATAGTAGCTTCTCAGGAAATACAAATACTGGTAAATTATTACAAAAAGCTTGAATAGGCAGCTCCGAAATATAATAAAATGCCTTGCACAAATCGAATATTAGGCTTTTTTCCATATAATCTCCTTGCTATTAATAAAAAAAATTATATACAATTATCAAAGCCTTAATATTTTATCATAAATACAAAAATAATAATATACTTTTTTATTGAAAAATTTTATTATTTATTCAATAAATTTGTGACTATAGCAATTCCAAATCACTTTCGGTATTGCTATAAAGGAGTGACTAATAAATGAATGTGGTTTATATACATACCCACGATTCTGGCAGAGAAATTGAGCCTATGGGTGCAAAAATAAAAATGCCTAACTATATGCGACTATGCAACGATGGTACGCTTTTTAATCAAAATTATTGTGTTGGCCCAACATGCTCCCCTTCACGCTCCGGACTTTTGTCCGGAATGTTGCCTCATAACAACGGAATGATGGGATTAGCCCACAGAGGCTTTGGCTTATTTGATTATGAAACCCACTTAGCTCGTTATCTCAAAAAAAATGGGTTTTACACTGTTCTGTGCGGTATGCAGCATGAGTCAAAAGACCCTATGGTAATAGGTTATGATGAGGTTCATATTGATAAAAGAAAAGACAGCGAATTTCCAAATGAATGGGACTATGCAAACGTAACTTCTGCCATTGAGTTCATTAATAAAAAAACAACCCAGCCGTTTTTTCTTTCCGTTGGATTATTTCACACCCACAAGCCATATTTAGAAATAGACGAATCAGTAAATCCAGACAATGTACGCCCCCCTGCATATTTGCCTAATAACAAAGAAACCAGAAAGGACTACGCTGGGTATGTTACAAGTGCAATGCGTGCAGATCAATCAGTTGGAAGAGTTTTAGATGCTATTGAAGAAGCCGGCATTTATGACAATACTATTATTATTTTAACAACAGACCATGGAGTAGCCCTTCCGTTTTCCAAGTGTACGCTGTTTGATGCAGGAATAGGCGTATATTTAATAATGAAGGTGCCAAATAACAAATCTAAGGGTAAGGCTTGTGACTCCTTAGTATCTCACTTGGACGTCTTCCCTACCCTATGCGATCTTTTAGAAATTCAAAAGCCTTCATGGTTACAAGGGTATTCTATGACGCCGCTTTTTGAGAATGTAGAAAACAAAATCCGTGATGAAATATTTGCAGAGGTAACCTTCCATGCTTCATATGAACCAAAAAGATGCGTTAGAACTAGTCGTTATAAATATATTGTAAATTATACAGATAAACCTATCCCTTCTAATTTTGATAATGGGGCAACAAAGGATTTTATTATAAACAACGGGTATCTGGATACTACAGTAGACAAGGAAATGTTGTTTGACCTCTATTTTGACCCAAATGAAAGAAACAATTTGGTTAATAATGAAGGCTACAGCAGTGTTTACAAAGAGTTAAAAGAGCGTCTAAAGGAACACATGATAAAAACCTCTGACCCAATGGTTAATGGACAGTTTGAAAGAAGCGGAAAATATCTGGTAAACAAACACTCCTGCATTAATCCAGACAGTTCACAGGATTCAGATTACGAGCTTTGGTAATTCTTTTATACCACATAAGGCTCGAAGTTAGCGAAAATTTAGGCTATTTTCATTGCTTACGAAGTATAAGTCAACAGCCTCTAGAGTAATTCCAGAAAATAACGACAGAGATGAAGCGTTTTTCACAAGCGGTTCAACGTGAAAATACGCTGAAGTTTAAGTGGATTATTTTCGGAATTGCCACAAGATAAGCTTTGACTGTAATACATTCAAAAAAATAGGAGGTTTTAACATGTTAAAAAAGCAAATTTCTAAAGCGCTTGCAGTTGTTATGGCTGGCATAATGCTATCAGCCTGCTCAGCTGGGCCAGCTGCCCCAGCTGCTTCTTCAGCACCCGCTCCTTCTGCAACACCACCGGTAGCCCCTGCTCCTCAGGCATCACAAGCTACTGCTAAGGAAAAACCCAGCAAGCTTACTATGGCAATAGCATTGTCAGAAAGCGAGTGGGTAGTGTTCAGAGAAAAAATCTTTCCTATGTATAAGGAAAAAACAGGTATTACTGTTGAAGGTCTTCAAATTGAAAACGCTGATATTGAAGGCAAGGTAGAAAGCTTACATATGGCCAAAAAATCAGAAATCGACGTTATTGCACCTGACAACATGTTACTTTATGGCCTTGTTGACAAAGGACTTGTTTATGACCTTAGTGCCTATGAAAAGGAGATTCCTTCAGAGGTTCCCGGCTCATCTTATGAAGCATTTAAAATTGACGGAAAATTATACTTCATGCCTTTCAGACCTAACGTACAAATCAACTACTACAATGAAAACAAATTCAAAGAATATGGCTTGACTCCTCCAGAAAACTGGGACGAACTTCTTGCAGTTTCAAAAACTTTCTTTGAAAAAGAAGGTACAGGAAGAGTAGCTATCCAAGCAGCTGGCGGTTCAGCACTTGTTGTTTCATTGTTTGAGTACATTCGTCAAGCAGGCGGAGAGCCAATGAACGTTAATGACGAAGGCTGTGTTAAGGCATTTACATTCATGCAAGAGTTGTGGCCTTATCTTTCTACTGAATCACAAAGAGCAAACTTCAGTATCATGAACACCGCAATTTCAACAGATGCAGCATACTATGGTGCAAACTGGCCGTTTGGTGTTAATGTTATTGTTAAAGAAGGCGGCAAAACAGAAGTTAAAGCTTACAAAGGTTTCACAGGACCTGTAAAAAGATCTAAAGTATTAGGCGGAAACGTTTTAGCAGTTGCAGCACAATCCAAATATTTTGAAGAAAGTATGGATTTTATTAAGTTCCTTCAATCAAAAGAAGTACAAGAAATCTTTACTGGCGAAATCGGCTGGCCTTCAATTAGAAGTGATGCATACGGTACTGTAGAAGAATGGCAAAAACCATACTTTGAAGCTGTAAAGGAAGCTATGGAATTTGCTGAGCCAAGACCGGTTCTTCATTACTGGGCAGATTTACAAAAAGCATACAATGACGCTTTTAAAGAAATCGTTGTTGACAAAGCTGACCCAAAAACCACTTTGGACAAATATGCTGAAATCGTAGCTAAGGCTAAAAATCAATAAAAATTTCAAAAGAAGCACGGCTTTACTCGTATTTATTATAATAGGCTTGTGCTAAGTATAGTTTTATAGCGCACTAAAAAACGGCGGATAATTACCGTCGTTTTTTATATAAAGCTTTCTATCTTAATGTTCTCCAAAATCCCATGACACCGTTAATATCTCAACAAATTTTAATTTAAAGTAAGTATTAAACACAACTTTTTGAGAAGGAAGGTGTAATATGAGTAAGTTTTTAAAAAAGAACTATTTGGAAATTATTTTTATCACACCGCTTTTGCTGTTTGTATTCAGTTTTACACTCATACCTATTTTGCAAACAATACAATTAAGCTTTAAAGGTAAAAGCGGAGGTTTTACGTTTTATAATTATGAATCTATATTTAGCAGATTAGATTTTGGCCAGTCAGTAATAAATACCATTTCCATAACTGCAATTGGATTAGCTATTCAAATGTGTATTGGCTTTTGTATTGCGTATATTTTAAAAATAAGTTTTAAAGGCAGAGGAATTATTCGCTCAATTGTACTTATGCCAATGGGTATACCGACCCTAGTTTCTGGTACTGCAATGCTATATGTATTTGGTAATTCAGGTTACTTAAACGAGGTTTTCTTTAGGTTGGGTATGATAACAACCCCTATTGACTGGTTTAGAACCGTTTCCCAAGCTTTAGTTGTTGTTGCTGTAGCCGATAGCTGGAAGGTTATGCCTATAGTTGTGTTATTTCTTTTAGCTGGGCTAGAAGCTATTCCTAGTGAAGTTAACGAAGCAAGCAAAATCGACGGTGCATCAGGCTTCCAAAACTTAATATATGTTACCCTACCCCTTCTAAAAAGCGCTATAACAATGACCGTACTTCTTAGAGCTGTAGACTTACTTAGAATTTTTGAGCTTCCAATGATTCTGCTAGGACAAAACTTTAAATTCTTAGGAACGTATGCATTTGAAGAATATTCTTATAATAACTATGGAGCATCTGCTGCTGCTTCAACGGTGCTTTTGCTTTTAATTATTGTTTTTGTAGCTCTGTATCTAAATTTCTTTAATAGGGAGGATGACATTATTCGTGGAAACTAAAAGCATTTTCAAAAAAATACTGTTTTATGCTTTAATAATTTTTCTATGTATTTTAATTATTTCTCCTGTGTACATATTGGCAAAGGTTTCTTTCAGCCTTCCTAAGGATGTATCTACACAGCATCCATCATTTTTACTTACAAATCCTACCTTAAACAATTGGAAGGCTGTTTTTGCATCAGGTAATATTTTTAAACCTTTGACAAAAAGTATTGTAGTTGCTACCTCTACAGCGTTAGTTGCTATAATAATAGTTACTCCTGCGGCTTATGTTATTTCCCGTATGGGTAAAAAGCTTAAATATACATTTATTCTTGGGCTTTTCTTTACAAGAATGTTTCCAACTGTAGGTATTGCACTTCCAATTTCCGTAACATTTTTAAAAATGGGACTTCTAGACACCTACAGAGGACTTGTATTGGCAAACCTTATTGGCCAAGTACCATTTATGGCTTGGATATTGGTTTCCACCTTTGAGTCTATCCCTGTTGATTTGGAAGAAGCAGCATCAATTGACGGGGCTACAAGAATAAAAACTCTGCTACAGGTTATTTTGCCTGTTTCAGTGCAGGGAATTGCTGTTGCAACAATGTATGTTTGGTTAAATGCCTGGAATGAGTTTACCTTTGCACGCTATTTAACTTTAACAGAAAACACAATGCCACTGCAAATTTACTACTATGTAAATCGTGGTGGATTAATTGACCAAGCTACCTACTCTGCTGTTTTAGCTGTTCCTGTTATTATCATTACATTCTTCCTTCAGAGATATTTAAAGGGAGGAAATTTATCAGGTGCTGTTAAAGGCTAAAAAGATATAAATAAAGGAGAAAAATCATGTCATTAATTATTAAAAACCAACTTGACAAAGAAAATTTGCTAGTTGAAGAATCACTTTTTCATGTGGCAAACGGCTATGTTGGAATGAGGGGGAATTTTGAAGAAGGGTATCTTGGGGATATGGATACCATAAGGGGAACGTATATTAATGCATTTCACGATTTGCATAAGCTTCATTATGAAGAAAAATCAAGTGCTTATCCTGTAGAATCTCAAAGAATACTTAACATTGTTGATAATCAAACAATAGAAATATATATAAACGGGCACAGATTTTCATGCCTAGAAAGTAATACTACAAGTTTTAAAAGAACATTGGACATGGAAAATGGCTTTGCTACTAGAGAGGTTCAGCTTTTAGGCAAAAAAAATGAGCAAGTTAGCCTTTGCTTTAAAAGAATGGCTTCCTTTGCTACCAGAGAATTAATTTTAATAAGCGTTTCCATAAAGGCTGAAAACAGCCCAATAGATGTTAAAATTGTATCAAAGCAAAATGGCGACAGAATGAATTATTTCAATCCAAACGACTCAAGGGTTGCTGCTACAGCAGTAAAGAATTTATTTGTAGAAAAAGTTTATGAAGAAAATAATAAAAGTATCATGACCTTAGTTACAAGTAAATCTGGATTGAAAACAAGCTCATGTGTACAGCATAGCATTAATGTTCCAGCCAACTGTAAAACAACCGTTGGGGAGCAGGAAACTATAACTACCTTTGAATTTTCATTAAAAGAGGGAGAAAGCGCCCTTTTAGACAAATATTGCGTATACACTGACAGTCTGCGCCATGATGATTGTGAAAAGGTGTCTACAGAAATTATGGATAAGGTTTTTGACAAAAAACAAGAGCTTTATCAAAAGCAAACGGAAT
The DNA here is from genome assembly GCA_964456085.1 of uncultured Eubacteriales bacterium. GTDB lineage: Bacteria > Bacillota > Clostridia > Lachnospirales > CAYWBF01 > CAYWBF01. The sequence goes on along the minus strand of CAYWBF010000138.1, from coordinate 222 downwards.
ATCTAAAAGATTATTTTAAAGTTGCAATGGTTGATATTGAGGGCGATGAAAAAATAAAAGAAGGTGTAATTTTTAATATTTACCAGCTTTTACAATCCGTGGGTAAGGATAAATTTTCTAATATTACTGCAAAGGGTCTAAGTGGTGAAGGTTACGAGGGACATTATTTTTGGGATACAGAAATATATATGCTTCCCTTCTTTAGCCTTACAGACAGAGCTA